>NZ_JBSGDT010000006.1:0-252429 GCF_053602515.1 Amycolatopsis sp. NPDC004368
GGCTTACCCGTGTCGATCTGACAGAAATCACACCGACGCGTGCACTGATCCCCACCGATCAAGAACGTCGCCTCACGATCCTCCCAACACTCGTAAATATTGGGACAACCCGCCTCCTCACAGACCGTGTGCAAACCTTCCCGCCGCACCAAGCCCTTCAGCTCAGTGAACTCCGGCCCCATCCGCACCCTCGTCCGGATCCACGACGGCTTCTTCTCGATCGGCGTCTCGCTGTTGCGGACCTCCAGCCGCAGCAACTTCCGCCCTTCAGGCGCAGCAGTCACGACCACCACACTACGCCCGCAGTACCGGGCGAATCGCCTACTGCGGGTCGGGCGTGACGTTCGTCAAGGTGGCCGTCAGCTCCCACAATGCGGACGCCGTGGCGAGGTCGCGGGCGGCCGCGAGCGGACGCACCTTCGTGGGGTATCCGCGGGAGCCGAAGAAACGATCGGGGCCGTAGTAGTCGCCACCCCGGACATCGGGGTGGGTGGCCGCGTAGAGCTGCGGCAGCGCGCCGTGCGCGATGTCCTGGCCCACCAGCAGGTTGCCGAGCCACATGGTCCCTTGGATGACGTTGCGGGCGAGGGCGTTGCTGTACGACTTCGCCATGGCGGACTGCAGCCCGGTCGAGGTGTAACCGGGGTGCGCGACCACGCTGATCACCGTCGAACCGGCCGCACGCAGGCGCCGGTCGAGCTCCAGGCCGAACATCTGGTCCGCGAGCTTCGACTGGCCGTAGGCGGCGCCCGTGTTGAACCGGCCGCGTTCGAAGTTCGGGTCCGCCAGGCGGATGCGCGCGCCGGTGGCGGCCATGCTCGACAGCGTGACCACGCGAGCCGCCGCAGCGCCGCGCAACGCGGGCATGAGGAGCCACGTGAGCGCGGCCGGCCCGAGGTAGTTGGTGCCGAACTGGAGCTCGAAGCCGTCGACGGTGCGACCCGGCGGCGTGCCCATCAGGCCGGCGTTGTTCACCAGCACGTCGAGCACGTCGCCGGTCAGCTCGCGCACGGTCGTGGCGGCCTTGCGCACCGACGCCAGGTCGGCGAGGTCCAGCGCCACCAGCTCGGGTGCGGGCCCGGAGGCCACCGCACGCACGCGTTCGAGCGCCGTGGCACCCCGCTCGGCCGACCGGCACGCGAGCAGCACCCGAGCGCCGTGCGCGGCGAGGACTTCCGCGGTGCGCAGGCCGAGACCCGAGTTGGCGCCGGTGATCAGCGCGGTCCGGCCGGTCTGGTCGGTCAGCTCGGCGTCGGTCCAGCGTGCGTTCATGGCTCCACCTAACTACAGGGCTGTAACTACGCGGTCACGCACTGGGCGCGAGCAGGCGCATCAGGTGCCCCATCGGGCTGCGGCGGCGCGCCGGGGCGGCCGCGCGGTCCTCGCCCTCGCGCACCAGCGAGTCGAACGCGTAGCCGACGCGCGTGAGCTCCCCGACGGGTTCACCCGGCTCGGCCAGCCCGGCCGTGAGCGCCAGCATCCGCAGCTCGCCCTCGTGCTGTGCCAACAGCGCCGGGTACCGCGGCAGCGCGCCGTCGAGCACCGCGCGCAGCGTCTCGTGCTCGGCCCGCGCCCGGCGCCACGCCCGGGCAACGGTGTCGACCTGGTCGCCCACGCCCTCGGCGGCGGCGTCCTCCGGGTCGGCCAGCTCGGCACGCAGGTACCCCCCGAGCACCTGCGTCCACTTGTACTGCAGCGCCAGCAGCAGATTCTCTTCGCAGCCGAAGGCATCTTCGGCCCCGGGGATCTCGGCGAGGGCCAGCGGTTCACCGAGGGTGCGCTTCGCGTGGCGCACGGCCGCTTCGAGGATCTCCCGGCGTCGGTAGAAGTCAGACCAGCTCATGGTGTGGGCTCCCCTTCCGTGGCCCGGGTCGTACCGCGGGTTTGCGGCATACTCCCGGTACGGACCTGACGAAAGCGAACATACCATGGGTATGGAGAACGCAGTCCGGCGTAAGGTTGTGAGGGTGCCGACAATGAGGTCCAGACGACTCGACTATTCGGAGTCCACGCGATCCGCCCTGGTCGACAGCGCCGTCGAGCTGTTCACGAAACGTGGTTACGCGGGTACCTCGCTCGATGAGGTCGCAAAACGCTCCCGCGTGACGAAGGGCGCGCTTTACCACCATTTCAGTGGCAAACAAGCGCTGTTCGAAGCCGCGTTCGACTCGGTCGAAAGCCTGGTCTACGACCGGCTCGAGAAGATCATGACGGGCCCCGGCACGCCGTGGGAGCGGGTTCTGGGTGCGCTCAACGCGTTCATCAAGAGCTGCCTCGACCCGGCGTACCAGCGCATCGCGATCCACGAGGCCCCGGTGGTGATGGGCTGGGAGCGCTGGCGCGAAGCCGAGGAGCAGTGCAGCTTCGGGCTCGTGCGTGCGGGCCTGCAGTCGCTCGTAGACGCCGGTGAGGTCGAACCCGTGCCGGTGGACATCACCGCGCGGCTGCTGTTCGGCGCGCTTTCGTCCGCGGCCACGGAGATCGCGAGCGCGGCCGATCCGAAGAAGATCGGGGAGCAGATCGAGGACGTGATCGTGCGGATGCTGCTGCGCCTGCGCACGCCCGGCGAAGCGACCGGAGAGCGACCTGCGGCGAGCTGAGCCGGGCGGTAATCGCCAATGGTCGGATCGGCAACGATTGGCGCAGCTAGGCTGGCGCCATGGACTTGAGGATCTTCACGGAGCCCCAGCAGGGCGCCACCTACGACGACCTCCTGCGGGTCGCGAAAGCGACCGAGGCCGCCGGTTTCGACGCGTTCTTCCGCAGTGACCACTACCTGAAGATGGGCGACGGCGACGGCCTGCCCGGGCCCACCGACGCGTGGGTCACGCTGGCCGGGCTCGCCCGCGAGACGCAGCGGATCCGGCTCGGCACGCTCGTCACCGCCGCGACGTTCCGCCACCCCGGCCCGCTCGCGATCTCCGTGGCGCAGGTCGACCAGATGTCGGGCGGGCGCGTGGAGTTCGGCCTCGGCGCGGGCTGGTTCGACACCGAGCACACCGCCTACGGCCTCACCCTGCCACCGCTGAAGGAGCGCTTCGACCGCTACGCGGAGCAGTTGGAGATCATCACCGGGTTGTGGAAGACGCCGGTCGGTGAGACGTACTCGTTCTCCGGTGAGCACTACACCGTCGCCGATTCACCGGCGCTGCCGAAGCCCGTGCAGTCGCCCGCGCCGCCGGTGATCATCGGTGGCGGCGGCAAGAAGCGCACGCCCGAGCTGGCCGCGCGCTTCGCCGACGAGTTCAACCTGCCGTTCGCGAGCCCGGAAGCCGCGCTGGCCCAGTTCGAGCGCGTGGCCGCCGCGGCCGAGGCCGTGGGCCGCGACCCGAAGGAGATCCTGCGGTCGGTGGCGCTCACGGTCGCGATCGGCCGGGACGACGCCGAGGTGGCGCGCCGGGCGGAGGCCATCGGCCGCGACCTGGGCGAGCTGCGTGAAAACGGCCTGGCCGGCACCGCGGCCCAGGTCGTGGAGCGCATCGGGCGGTGGCGCGAGAAGACGGGCATCACGCGGCTCTACCTGCAGGTGCTCGACCTGGCCGACCTCGACCACCTCGAGTTCATCGCCTCGGACGTGGCACCGCAGCTGTGACGCGCGCGGGTGGTGGACCGAACCGGTCCACCACCCGGCGGGCTCAGTTCTGCAGGGCGAAGGTGACGCCCGGCGCCGAGGGCGCTTCCGGGCGCGGCAGCCAGCGGTCGTCGCGCACGACCAGCTCGCCTTCGATGGCGGCCAGCACGGCGTCACGCACCAGCGGCAGCACCTCGGCCACGGTGACGTCGCGCTGCAGCTCGTACGACAGCGAGGTGACGCCGGCGTCGCGGATGCCGCAGGGCACGATCGTGTCGAACGCGCCGAGGTCGGCGTTGCAGTTCAGCTCCAGGCCGTGCATGGTCACGCCGCGCTGCACGCGGATGCCGATGGCGGCGATCTTGCGCTCGATCCCGCGGTCGTCGGCCGGGATCCACACGCCGCTGCGGCCTTCGACGCGTCCCGTGCGCACGCCGAGCTGCTCGCACACCACGATCAGCGCCTCTTCGAGCCGGCGCACGTAGTGCATCACGTCGATCGGGTCGGCGAGCTCGATGATCGGGTAGCCGACGAGCTGGCCCGGTCCGTGCCAGGTGATCTTGCCGCCGCGGTCCACGTCGATGACCGGGGTGCCGTCGGCCGGGCGGTCCTCGGGTTCGGTGCGCTTGCCCGCCGTGTACACCGACGGGTGTTCCAGCAGCAACAGGGTGTCCGGTCCGGTCCTGTCGGCGCGCGCGGTGAGGATCTCCCGCTGCAGGTCCCAGGCCTCGGTGTAGTCGATCGTGCCGAGCTCCCGCACTACGACGGGTTCGGTGGCGGCACGGCAGGAATCGGTCGAAGAACTCACTCGTCGAGGCTACGCCCGTCGCCGCGCGGAAAGGGCATGAGCCGCAGTGCCGTCGCCGACACCAGGCCCGCTCCCAGCACCGCGACCACGGCACCGACGGTGTCCGTGACCCAATGCACACCCAGCACGATCCGGCAGGCGGCCGCCAGCACGGTCGAGGCCACCGTGATCCCGGTGGCCCACCGCACGAACCGCGGCGCGACCCACCCGCACAGCAGCACCACGACCAGCCCGGTCGCGGCCACCGACACGACGTGCCCGCTCGGGTAGCTCAGGTCGGGGTACTCGCGGGGGCGCTGCCGTTCGAAGACCGGCTTGAACGCCACGCTCGTCAGCCGGCACACCACCAGCACCACCGCGAGCCGCACGCACAGCGACAGCTTCGAGCGATCCCGCAGGGCCAGCGCGAGCAGCGCCACGCCCAGCACCCACGGCAGCACCGGACCGAGCACGTTCGTCACGACCCCGGCGACCAGCCCGACCGCGTGGGTGTCCTGGCCGCGCAACGCGTCGGCGACCTCCGTGTCGAGCCCCAGCGGCTGCCGGTCGACGAGCAGGCCGAGCACCACGAACGCGGCGGACAGCACCACACCCGTGACCAGCCAGCGCACCCGCGGCACCGTCATGTCGCGGCGGCCAGCGCGCTTTCCAGCGTGCGGTGGCGGAACTCGTACCCGGTGTGCTCGAGGCGCCGGGGGAGCGCTCGCTGGCCGTACAGCGCCATTTCCTCGCCCGCTTCGCCGAGCGCGAGCTTGAGCGCGAAGCCCGGCACCCACCACGGCGCGGGCCGGTGCACGGCGTGGCCGAGCGCCTTCGTGAACTCGGCGTTGGTCACGGGTGCGGGCCCGCAGAGGTTGACCGGGCCGTGGAGCGTTTCGTGTTCGAGCGCGTGAACGATCCCGCCCACCTCGTCGTCCAGCGCGATCCACGGCATGAACTGCCGGCCGTCGCCGAGGCGCCCGCCGAGCGCGAACGTGAACAGCGGCCGCAGCACGTCGAGCAAGCCGCCTTGGCGGGCGAGCACCAGGCCGGTGCGCACCAGGACCACCCGTGCGCCTGCCTTTGCCGCCGGTGCGGTGGCGCCTTCCCATTCGGTGCAGAGCTCCGCGAGGAAGCCCTTGCCGGTGTCGGCGGTCTCGTCGACGACGGCGGAACCGGTGTTGCCGTAGTACCCGACGGCGGATCCGTTCACGAGGGTGGGGATGCCGTGCTCGGCTACGGCTTCGGCCAGGACTTCGGTGGGTTCGACGCGGCTGTCGAGGAGTTGTTGCTTGCGCATGGCGCTCCAGCGGCCGGGTAGTAGCGGCGCGCCGCAGAGGTTGACGACGGCGTCGATTCCGTCGAATGCGCCTTCGTCGATTTTTGCCGACGGGGGGTCCCAGGTGTGTTCGTCGGCTGCTTTTGCTTCGCGGCGGACCAGGCGGTGCACGTCGTGACCGGTGGTGCGCAGCCGAGTTGTCAGTGCGGTGCCGATGAGGCCGCCGGAGCCTGCGATGAGTACCCGCATGAAGGAGATCGTGTCCTATTGGTTGGAGGAGCGCACGTTCGGGCGGGTGGCGTGGGTGGTGGGCGCGAGTGGGGGCTGGGTTCGCAGGGCGAGGGGGCGGCATCCGAGGTGTGTTGGGGGTTTGGTCCTCGCGGGGCGGGTTGCGGGTTTCGGGGGTGTTGGCCTCGCAGGGCGGGTTGCTGTGGGCGTGCACCCCGAAGCTGGAGTGTGCTGACGGCCGCTGAGCCGTTGTCAAGGCGGGAAAGCGTGCCTTGACAACGGCTCGGCGGCCGCAGGGAGGCTTCGGATCGGGGTGCGGGGACGGGCCTGGGTGATACGGCCCTGCGTTGGTGAGGGGCCGTTGCGATGTCGGGGGGCAAAAGACAAAAGACAAAAGACAAAAGACAAAAGACAAAGGCAAAGACGAAAGCCCCGCACTCCGGGCGGGAGTGCGGGGCTTCGACAGACGGTTACGGCGTCAGAGGCCGAGTTCGTCTTCGAACTTGCCCTCTTCCAGGCGCTGCTTGATCGTCGTGAGGAAGCGGCCGGCGTCGGCGCCGTCGACCAGGCGGTGGTCGTAGGTGAGTGGCAGGAAGACCATCGAGCGGACGGCGATGGTGTCGTTGCCCTCGGCGTCGGAGACCACGACGGGGCGCTTCACCACGGCGCCGGTGCCGAGCATGCCCGACTGCGGCTGCACGATGATCGGCGTGTCGAACAGGGCGCCGTTGCTGCCGATGTTCGTGATGGTGAAGGTGCCGCCGGTGAGCTCGTCCGGCTTGATCTGGTTGGCGCGGGCCCGCGCGGCCAGGTCGGCGATGCGGTGCGCGAGGCCGGCCAGGCTCAGCTCGCCCGCGTCGTGGATCACGACCGAGAGCAGGCCGCGCTCGGTGTCCACCGCGATGCCCAGGTGCACGGCGCCGTGGTAGGTGATCTCCTTCGTGTCCTCGTTGTAGGACGCGTTGACGTTCGGGTGCTGCTTGAGCGCCTCGACCGTCGCCTTGGCGAAGAACGGCAGGAACGTGAGGTTCACGCCCTCGCGCTCCTTGAAGGCCGCCTTCGCGCGCTGGCGCAGCTTGGCGATCTTCGTCACGTCCACCTCGTGCACCTGCGTGAGCTGCGCGGAGATCTGCAGCGACTCGCGGGTCTTGGTGGCCGTGATCTGCCGGATCCGGCTGGCCTTCTGCACGGTGCCGCGCAGGGCGGCGACGTCCGGCGAGACGGCCGCGGCGCGCGGAGCCGGAGCAGCCGGAGCCGAGGCGGCCGGGGCCGGAGCGGCCGGAGCAGCTGCGGCGGGCGCCGGGGCGGCCGCCTTCTGCTTGGCCTCGGCCGCGGCGAGCACGTCCTGCTTGCGGATGCGGCCGCCGACACCACTGCCGGTCAGCGTGGTCAGGTCGATGTCGTGCTCGGAGGCGAGCTTGCGCACCAGCGGCGTGACGTACGGGCCGTCGGCGGAACCGTTCTCCTCGGCCTTGGCGGCCGGAGCCGGAGCCGGGGCCGGGGCGGCCTGCGGCGCCGGGGCGGCGGCGGGCGCCGGCTTGCTCTCCTGCGCCGGGGCGGGCGCGGGTGTCGGCTCGGGCTTGGGCTCGGGCTTCGGTTCCGGCTTGCTCTCCTGAGCGGGGGCAGGGGCCGGAGCCGCACTCGCGTCGCCGATCACCGCGAGGACACCGCCGACCTCGACGGTCTCGTCCTCACCGGCGCGGATCTCGAGCACCGTGCCGGCGACCGGCGACGGCACCTCGGTGTCGACCTTGTCGGTGGAGATCTCGAGCAGCGGTTCGTCGACGTCGACCGAGTCGCCGACCTGCTTCAGCCAGCGGGTCACGGTGCCCTCGGTGACGCTCTCGCCCAGCTCGGGCAGCTTCACCTCGGTGCCCTGGCCACCCGAGGCCGGCGCGGTGTCCGGACGCGAGGGGGCCTCGGCCTGAGCGGCGGGCGCCGGCTCGGGCTCGGGCGCCGCCTGCGGCTCCGGAGCGGCTTCCTGCGCGGGCGCGGCTTCCTGGGCCGGCGCGGCGGCGGGAACGCCACCGGTGCCGTCGTCGATCACGGCGAGCTCGCCGCCGACCTCGACGGTCTCGTCCTCACCGGCGCTGATCTTCACGAGCGTGCCGGCCACGGGGGACGGGACCTCGGTGTCGACCTTGTCGGTGGAGATCTCGAGCAACGGCTCGTCGACCGCGACGGTGTCGCCTTCCTGCTTCAACCACCGGGTGACGGTGCCTTCGGTGACGCTCTCCCCGAGCTCCGGCAACGTGACGGAGTAGGCCATCGTTCGCTGACTCCTCTTGATCTGTAAGTCGTGTCTTGGATTCTGCTGGTGAGACGTCAGCTGTGCACGTGCAGCGGCTTGCCCGCGAGGGCGAGGAACGCTTCACCGAGGGCCTCGGTCTGGGTGGGGTGCGCGTGGATGAGCGGGGCGACGTCCTCCGGGAACGCCTCCCAGTTGTAGACCAGCTGGGCTTCGCCGATCAGCTCGCCGACGCGGTCGCCCACCATGTGCACGCCGACGACGGGGCCGTCGGGTGCCTTGACCAGCTTCACGCCACCGGAGGTCTTGAGGATCTGGCTCTTGCCGTTGCCGCCGAGGTCGTAGGTGTAGGTGGTGACGTCGTTGCCGTACTTCTCCTTGGCCTGCGACTCGGTGAGCCCGACCGAGGCGACCTCGGGGTGCGAGTAGGTGACGCGCGGGATGCCCTTCTCGTCGATCACGCGCGGGGCGAGCCCGGCGATCTCCTCGGCGACGAAGATGCCCTGCTGGAAACCGCGGTGGGCCAGCTGCAGACCCGGCACGATGTCGCCGACGGCGTACACGTTCGGCAGGTTCGTGCGCAGGCGCTCGTCGGTGAGGACGAACCCGCGGTCGATCTTGACGCCGGCTTCCTCGTAGCCGTGGCCCGCGGAGTTGGGGCCGCGGCCGACGGCCACCAGCAGGAGGTCGGCGTCGATGGTCTCGCCGGACTCCAGCGACACGCTCACGCCGTTGTCGTCCTGCTTCGCGCCGGTGAACCGCACGCCGGTCTTGAAGGCGATCTTGCGGCGGCGGAACGCGCGCTCGAGCTGCTTGGACGCGAACTCGTCCTCGGCGGGCACCAGGCGCGGCAGGGCCTCGACCACGGTGACGTCGACGCCGAAGGAGGCCCAGACGCTGGCGAACTCCACGCCGATCACGCCGCCGCCGAGCACCACGACCTTCTTGGGCACCCAGTCGAGCGCGAGCGCCTGCTCGCTGGCGATGATGCGGCCGCCCAGCTCGAGGCCGGGCAGGGTGCGCGAGTACGAACCGGTGGCGAGGATGACGTTCTTGCCGGTGTAGCGCGTGCCCTCGACCTCGACGGTCGTGCCGCCCACGAACGTGCCGGTGCCCTCGACGAGGTTCACCTTGTGCGCCTTGGCCAGGCCCTGCAGGCCCTTGTACAGGCGGGAGATGATCCCGTCCTTGTACTTGTTGACCCCGGCGATGTCGATGCCTTCGAAGGTGGCCTTGACCCCGACCGAATCGGCCTCGCGAGTCTCGTCGGCGACTTCGGCTGCGTGCAGCAGGGCCTTGGTCGGGATGCACCCGCGGTGCAGGCAGGTCCCGCCCAGCTTGTCCTTCTCGATCAGCGTGACGGAAAGGCCCAGCTCGGCCGCGCGGAAAGCCGCGGCGTAGCCGCCCGATCCGCCTCCCAGGATCACAAGGTCGGCGGAGGTGTCGCTCACTTCAATAACTCCTCGGCAGCGGTAGGGGTGAAGCTCGGTTGCCGCGCCACCCCGGTATAACCGCGCGCGCGACACCAGCCATCTTGTCACTACGCCGATCCGGCCGACCAACCCGGCCGTGCGACACCGACCACACCTGATCGTGGGAATAATGGAGTTCGTACTCCTGCAGGAAGAGAGGTGGTCGGAGTGGGGATCTTCGACTCGTTGCGCCGGCGCGGCCGAGGCGGCGGACGACCGGGAACGACGCGCAAGGCCACCTCGGAAGACACCCGTCACCTGGAGGAATGGGCCTCGACGCGGCGCGGGGTCGAGGCGTACGTCGAACCCCGCACCACCGTGACGGAAACCACTGTGGTCCTCATCGCCCACGACGGCGAATGGACCCGTCGCCGCATCGGCAGCCTCCAGGCGGCGCTGCACTTCGGGGACAAGCGGTCCATACCCGTGTACGAGGTGTCGCGCGTCGGCTACCCGAAGCGCATGCGTGAGTACACCGAGCGCAAGAAGCGGGGGCAGGTCTAGCGGCTCGCTTCCAGCAGGCCGAGGTGGTGTTCCAGCAGCGCGCGGAACGACGGGTGCGCGGTGCTGCCGAACGCGAGGTCGACCTCCACCGCGTGGCCGGTCGCGGTCAGCAGCACGAACGCGGGGTCGGAGACGATGACGACGCCGCTGTCGGCGCGCAGCTCGTGAGCGGGCAGCAGGCGCGGGAAGGTGACGTCGTCGGGGAGGCCGTTCGCCGTGAGCAGGAACTTGCGGTAGTCCGCGGGCAGTGCGGTGCCGAGCCTTCGTTCGGCTGCTGCGACCTCCGCTTCGGACGCCGCCGGCGGCGCGGTCTGGTCGCGTTCGAGCATGATCGCCGCGATGAGCTCGGGCCAGCTGTCCGCGTGCGTCGGGTAGCGCTCGCGCAGCGCGGCGATCAGCGCGCCGGCGCACTGGTCGGGCCACTCCGGGCCGAGACCCAGCGGATCGGCGCCGGCGACGAGCCGCGGGGCCAGCGCACGCGTCGCGGCCAACGTGGCGACGTCCGGGGCCGGGTGGTTCTCGGTGAGCTCCGCCCACCGTTCGAGGTCGCCTTCGGTCAGCGCCGCGCGGACGCGGTCGGGCCGTCCGGGCGCCAGCGCGGCCACGACGTCCGCGACGGGTGAGCCGTCGAGGACACCGTCCAGATCGGACACCTTCCGGGTCAGGAACGCCTGGTGTGCCGTCTCTTCGGCATCGAGGTCGAGTGGGGCGAGGGCATCCGCCCACTGTGGACGGACGCCGCGGGCCTCGAACAGCATCGCCCACGCACGCGCCCGCACGGCGTCGTCGGCGAGCTGCGTGACCGGCCGGTCCGTGACCGCGCGCCAGTGGGCGACGAGCCGATCCGCGGCCGTTCCCGCCCCGGCCGTGGCGAGCAGCAGCGCGGCGTGCCCGACGCGCCGGTCGAGTGCCGGCTCGTCGGCGGTGAGGACGTCGCGGATCGCGGCTTCGAGGTAGGCGTCACGGTCCATGGCCGCGAGGGTGCCACAAAGGAAGGCCCCTCACCGCGAAAGGTGAGGGGCCCTCGACAGAAGGAAAGCGTCAGCCGCGCTCGGCGATGTCGGCCAGCACGGCGGCGATGGTGCGGACCGGGACACCCGTGCCGCCCTTGCCGGTGTAGCCCCACGGGCCGCCGGTGTTGAACGCCGGGCCCGCGACGTCGATGTGGGCCCACGGCAGGCCCTCGGCCACGAACTCCTTGAGGAACAGGCCGGCCGCGAGCATGCCGCCCCAGCGGTGGCCCGTGACGTTGGCCAGGTCGGCCAGGCGCGAGTCGAGGTCGGCGCGCAGCTCCTCGGGCAGCGGCATGGCCCAGCCGCCCTCGCCGGTGGCCTGCATGATGCCCGCGACGCGGTCGCGGAACTCGTCGGAGCCCATCACGCCGGCGGTGCGGTTGCCGAGCGCCACGACCTGGGCGCCGGTGAGCGTGGCCGTCTCGATGAGGTAGTCGGGGTTCTCCTCGGCGGCGCGCACCATCGCGTCGGCCAGCACCAGGCGGCCCTCGGCGTCGGTGTTGAGGACCTCGACGGTCTTGCCGCCGTACATGGTCAGCACGTCGCCGGGCCGGTACGAGCTGCCCGAGGGCAGGTTCTCCGCCAGCGGGATGTGCGCGGTGACCTCGAGCGGGTACTTCAGCTTCGCGGCCAGCACCACCGACGCGAGCACGGCGGCCGCGCCCGACATGTCCGAGGTCATGTGGTCCATGCCCGCGGCCGGCTTGATCGAGATGCCGCCCGAGTCGAACGTGATGCCCTTGCCGACCAGCGCCACGCGCTTGCTCGCCTTCGCCGGCTTCCAGCCCACGCGCAGCAGGCGCGGCGGCCGGGCCGAACCGCCGCCGACACCCAGGATGCCGCCGAAGCCCTTGCGCTTCAGCTGCTTCTCGTCGAGCACCTCGAAGTCGAGGCCGTTGTCCTCGGCGAGCTTCCTCGCGCGGTCGGCGAACGACGCCGGGAACAGGTCGTTGGGTGGGGTGTTGATCAGGTCGCGGGTGATGATCACCGACTCGGCGATCGCGGTGGCGGCCTTCAGCGTCGCCTTGTGCTCACGCGCGGTGCCGTCCTCCGGGCTGACGAAGTCGGCCTTGGCCAGCGGGGCGTCGCCCTTCGAAGAGCGGTACTCGGTGAAGGTGTACGCGCCGAGCGCGGTGCCCTCGACGGCGGCCTGCAGGTCGAGCGTCGAGAGCGTGACGAACGCACGCTCCGTGCCGGCGAGCGCGCGGGCCGCGGCACCGGCGGCGCGGCGGACCTGCTCGGCCGTGACGGCACCGTCGGTGGCCTTGCCCAGGCCCACGGCCAGCACGACACCGGCGGCGAGCTTGCCCAGTGTCGGCAGCTTCACGACCTGCTCGGCCTTGCCGGTGGCGCCGAGCGTGGCGAGCACCTCGGCGAGCTTGCCGTCGAACGCGGCGTCGGCGACCCCGGCTCCGGCGGCGAGCAGCGGGCCGTCCTCGCCCTGGAGGGTGCCGATCACGACCACGTCGGCGCGGGTTTTGGCGAGCGCCGCCTCGGTGTTCTCGGTGAGGGCAAGCTTCGGCACGGTCACTTCTGGCTCCTCGCGCTGTCGCGGTGGGTACCGGGCCACGTGCCCGGACGGATCGTGAGCCATGCTAATGACACGGGCGGGCGGACGTCGGAAGGGGACCATCGTGCGACTCGGGGGCGGGCTCCTCGTGGTGCTGGCGGTGGGGGCCGCCGGGGCCGGTTACTGGGTGCTGGCCGGGGTCGTGCTGGCCGCGATCGTCGCCGCGGTCACGGCGCGGCTGCCCGCGCTCGGCGGCACCCCGGTGGAGCGGTACTTCGGTGGTATCGCGCGGTTGGCACTGGTCGTGGTGCAGGCGATCGTCTTCGGGGCGTACGTGGTCCCGGCCCAGCCTGTGTACGCGGCGGGTGCGCTCGTGGTGGTGGTCGCCGTGGCCGACTTCGCGGGCCTGAAGCTGCCGGCCGTGGTGACCCGCTGGGTCACCGTGGTGCTGATCGCGGCCGCGGTGGTGCTGATCGTGCTGTGCGCCGCGATCGCCCCGGTCGTGACGGTGGCGCCGATCGGCGCGCCGAGTGTCCTCGGGATTTTCCTGGCGGCCGTGACGACGCTGCCGTTCCTGGTGCCGGTGGCGACCGACCGGGTAACGGTGCGCGCACTGACGCTCGGCGGCCTGGCTGTGCTGGTCGCGCTCGTCGCCCTCGTGCAACTCGGCCCGGTGCGGCTGGGGCTTTCGGCCACCTCGATCCGCGACCTGCTCTACGCCGCCGACGCGGGACAGCTGCAGCCGCTGCTCACCGTGGTCGCCGTGCTGGCGACGGTGCCCGCCGCGCTCACCACGTTCACCGAAGTTCGTGAGCGCTCCGCACCCGACAAGGGCTGGCGCGCCGCCGCGCTTGCAGGTGTCACGCTCGCCGCCGCGCTGTTCGCGAGAGTGGACGTCGTGCTGGCTGTTGCCGGGGCGGCCACGGTGCTGGAACTGGGGCTGCGGGCCCGCCGCTACCGTGAGGCGCGTGCCCGAGAGTGATCAGCGCTGGGCATGGGGGAGCAGACCTGCCCGCGGCCCTGCTTTGAGCTGCGGGGCTGGAAGCTCAGAGCACCATCAGCAGCAGGAGCCCGGTGAGCACGATGTTCACCACGAGCAGGATGACCACCGACCGGGTCGGCAGGTTCCGCGCGAACACCTGGCCGTGGAGGCTGCGCCACCAGTACACGCCGAAGCCGCCGGCAACGAGGCCGAGGAATCCGCCGAAGCCGCTGCTCAGCAGGGCCCAGCCCACCATGCCGAGCAGACCGACGCCGAACGTCAGCAGCACCGCGGTCGCGAAGATCTTCACGTCGAGGCCGACGCCCGGCTGAGCGGGTCGGCGTCCCTGGGAGGTCGCTGGGAAGCTCACCGGTCCATCGTAAGGGCATTCGCGTCTCACGCACCGAACGTGCGGGTGTGCGGCGGGTGAAACAGGAGGTCTTCCGACTAACGCGCTTCCGACCAAGCGCTAAAGTTGGGCCATGACGACAGCGACGCAGTTCTCCCGAGTCCCGCATCCGCACCCCGCGACTCCCGAGCGCGTCGCGGAGGTACTCGACAAGCCCGGGTTCGGTCTGTACTTCACCGACCACATGGTCACGATCCGCTGGAGCGAGGACCGCGGCTGGCACGACGCCAAGGTCGGGCCGTACGAGCCGTTCTCCCTCGACCCGGCCACGTCGGTGCTGCACTACGGCCAGGCCATCTTCGAAGGCCTCAAGGCCTACCGCCAGGCCGACGGCACCGTCGCCGCGTTCCGGCCCGACGCCAACGCCGAGCGGTTCCAGGCCTCGGCCGAGCGCCTGGCCATGCCGCAGCTGCCCGTGGAGACTTTCCTCGAGTCGCTGCGCGAGCTGATCGCGGTCGACGAGCGCTGGGTGCCCACCCGCAAGGGCGACTCGCTGTACCTGCGCCCGTTCATGATCTCGACCTCGACGGGGCTCGGCGTGAACAAGCCGGCCACCGAGTACCTGTACACACTCATCGCCTCGCCCGCCGGCTCGTACTTCGCCGGTGGCGTGAAGCCGGTCAGCGTGTGGCTGTCCACGGAGTACGTGCGCGCGGCCCCCGGTGGCACCGGTGCGGCGAAGTGCGCCGGCAACTACGCGGCGTCGTTCGTGGCGCAGGCGCAGGCCGTGGAGAAGGGCTGCGACCAGGTGGTGTGGCTCGACGCCGTCGAGCGCCGCTGGGTCGAGGAGATGGGCGGGATGAACCTGTTCTTCGTCTTCGGCACGGGTGAGAACGCCCGCGTGGTCACGCCCGAGCTCTCCGGCTCGCTGCTGCCGGGCATCACGCGCAAATCGCTGCTGAAGGTGGCCGAGGCCGCGGGGCACCGCGTGGAGGAGCGCCGGATCTCCACCGACGAGTGGGAGAAGGCCGCCGCCTCCGGTGAGCTGACCGAGGTGTTCGCCTGCGGCACCGCGGCCGTGATCACGCCCGTCGGGTTCGTGAAGCACGCCGGCGGCGAGTTCACGATCGGCGACGGGCAGCCGGGCCCGATCACGATGAAGCTGCGGGAAGAGCTGGTCGGCATGCAGGAAGGCGACCGCGCCTTCCCCGACGGCTGGATGCTCCCGCTCACCTGATCCCGTTGTCCGACCCAAGGCCGCCCGGGTTCGTCCCGGGCGGCCTTTTTCCTGTTCCGTTCACTTACCTTGCGTGACTATCGCGAGGTGGCGGTTGATGCTTGACGTGGGCTGGGTAACCCCAGGTCAGATGCCCGCGTCAGCGTTACCCGGCGAGGGGTTTTCACCCACAAGGGTGGGATGTTGAAGTTTCACGTAGCGTTCCGTGTCCGTCGGCGACGTACCTGCCGAGCGCGACCGCCGTGTGGGCCCGCGCGAACCCGCCGCACCGCGGCCGCGCACCGGAGGACCCACCTGCATGGCAGCACTCACCCTGGCCGAACCGCGCCCCGGTCGGCACCGGGCCGGCAGCGCGCGGGTCGTGGCCCTCATACCCGCGCACGACGAAGAAGCCCAGATCGCCACGACGATCGCCGCCCTGCGTGCGCAGGAACGGCCCGTGGACGAGATCGTCGTCGTCACCGACAACTGCACCGACGGCACCGCCGCCATCGCCCTCGGCGCCGGGGTGCGCGTGCGTGCGTCAGTCGGCAACCAGCACAAGAAGGCCGGTGCGCTCAACCAGGCGCTGGCCTGGTTGTTGCCGCGGCTCGACGAGGACGACGTGATCCTCGTGCAGGACGCCGACTCCACTTTGGACCCGCAGTTCGTGCGCGCGGCGCTGAGCCGCCTCGACCGCGGCTACGGCGGGGTCGGCGGCGTGTTCCGCGGCGGGCCCGGCGGCGGGTTCGTGGGCCACCTGCAGCGCAACGAATACGCGCGCTACGCCCGCGACGTGCGTCGCCTACGCGGCAAGTGCCTGGTGCTGACCGGCACCGCCGCGATGTTCCGCGTCGGTACGCTGCGCCAGGTTTCGGCCGCCCGTCTCGCCGGCACGCTCCCGGCGGGCGACGGCGCCGGCGGGATCTACGACACCACCGTGCTCACCGAGGACAACGAACTCACCTTCGCCCTGCTGCACCTGGGCCACCGCGTGATCTCGCCCGCGGCGTGCACGCTCGAGACCGAGGTCATGACGAGCTGGCGCGACCTGTGGCTGCAGCGCCTGCGCTGGAAGCGCGGCGCGGTCGAGAACTGTGTCCAATACGGACTCACGCGCGTCACTTGGCGCTACTGGGGCCGGCAGCTGCTGACCATGGCCGGCGTGCTCGTGTCCCTGGTCTACCTGGCGACGATCGTGGTCGGACTGTGCCAGGGCGGTCTGCACCTGCAGCCGCTGTGGCTCGCCATTTCGGGGATCTTCGTGGTGGAGCGGGTGGTGACCGTCCGCTACCGCGGCTGGCGCCGGATGCTGCTGGCCGCCTCGATGTACGAGCTGGTCCTCGACTACTTCCTGCAGGCCTGCCACGCCAAGGCCTGCATCGACGCCCTCTTGCGCACCCGCAAGAGCTGGTAACTCACGAGAAGAGAGAACAACATGTACCAGAAGATCGGCGCCGCGAGCGCGGCCGGAGTGACCGGCGGCCTCGCCTACACCGGCGTCAGCGTGCTGTGGCTCGTGCTGGCCGGGTTCGCCCTGCTGGCCGCGGGCGTCGCGCTCACGCGCATCGTCCCGGTCCTGCGGCGGCGGTCGACCGAGGACTGAGGGCCGACCGCCGACCCGGGATCAGGACGCGGGCACCTGCTCGGCGAGCGGGCCGGACACCCCGGACTGCTCGTGCGTGGTCATCTCCGCCAGCACGCGGGCGGCCATCATCAGCAGCGGCAGCGCCGTGACGGCGCCGGTGCCTTCACCGAGGCGCACGTCGAGGTCGAGCAGCCCGCCGAGGTCCAGGTGCTCCAGCGCGAGGGCGTGGGCGGGCTCGCCGGTGAGCTGGCCCGACATCCACCAGCGGCGGGCGCCGGGGGCGAGCTCCTCGGCCACCATCGCGGCCGCGCAGACGACGAGCCCGTCGAGCACTACGGGGGTGCGGCGCACGGCCGCCTGGGCGAGGAAGCCCGCCATGGCCGCGATGTCGGCGCCGCCGGAGGTGCGCAGGAGCGCGAGCGGGTCGGCCAGCACCACGCGGGCGCGGCGCAGCGCGTCGCGCACGGCCGCCGCCTTGCGCATCCACGCGTTGTCGTCGATGCCCGAGCCGCGCCCCACCACGGCCACGGGCTCGGTGCCGGTCAGCGCGGCGACCAGCACCGACGCCGGGGTGCTGTTGCCGATGCCCAGGTCACCCGCGATGAGCAGGTCGGCGCCGCCGTCCACCTCCGCGTCGGCGACCTTCATCCCGGCCTGCACGGCGGCGCGCACCTCGGCGTCGGTCAGAGCGTCTTCGACGTCGATCGAGCCGGAGCCGCGCCGGACCTTGTACTCGCCGATCGAGCGCATGGCCGACTCTTCGGTGTCCACGGCCATGTCGACCACGCGCACGCTCGCGCCGGCCGCCGCGGCGAGCACGTTGATGGCCGCGCCGCCGGTGAGCATGGTCCCCACGAGCTGCGCCGTGACCTCGGCCGGATAAGCGGACACGCCCTTCTTCGCGATGCCGTGGTCGCCGGCGAACACCACGACCCGCGGCCGTGTGAACGGCCGCGGCGGCGCCTGGCCCTGGCACGACGAGATCCACACGCCGAGCTCCTCGAGCCGGCCGAGTGACCCCGCGGGCTTCACGAGCTTGCCGTGCAGGGCGATGGCTGCCGACCGGGCCTGGTCGCTGGGGGGTTCGATCTCGCCGAACTCGATGCTGGTGTCCGCGTCCACGCCGGGCCTTCCTCTCGCGCGAGTCCTCGGTGGTCAACCTACCGGCCGCCCCGGGAAAAACTTCCGCGGCCGTGTCGAATCGCGCAGCCGCCGTACGACGCCGCCACGAGAGCCGCCCAGCGCGAGCGGAACCGGACGAGGGCGGCACCTGATGGGCAGGATCGTGAACTCGACGTACCTGACGCTCGACGGCGACATCACCAACATGGCCGCCTGGCACTGGGATTGCTGTGCCGGCTACTGCCAATCCGGCCACAGCCACGAGGGGGCGCGTGCCCGGCGAGGTGACCTCCGGTTGGGTCCGCGCCGACGCCCTCATCATGGGCCGCCGGACCTACCACGGCTTTTCGGCTTCGTGGCCGGGATCCGCGAGGTCAAGGCGCGCACCGACCGCGACCTCCTGCAGTACGGCTTCGGCGACGTCACGCGGCTGCTGCCGGCCCACGGTCTGCTCGACGAGCTGCGCGTGTGGCTGCACCCGGTGATCTTCGGCGCGGCCAAACCCGACGAGCTGCTCTACCGCGACGTGGCACGGGCGAACTTCGCCTTCAACGGCAAGTAATGTGCACAGCACCGGGCTGGTGATCCTCAGCTACCCGCCGGTGGCCGCGGCCCAGTAGGGTCGCCGACCGTGGAGACGACAGCGGCAGGGGTCGTGCTGGCCAGTGGCGCCGGCACGCGGGTCGGCGCGGCGCTGAACAAGGTGTACCTGCCGATGGCGGGCCGCCGGGTCGTGGCGTGGTCGCTGGCCGCGTTCGCCGCGGTGGCCGAGATCGGCGTGCTGGTGCTCGTGATCCGCGAGCAGGACGCGGCGCTGGCCGAAGAGGTGCTGGCTGCGCACCCGGGTGCGGTGGAGGTCGTGACCGGGGGCGCCACGCGGCAGGGGTCCGAGCTCAACGCCCTGCGCCACCTCGCGCCGCGCATCACCGCCGGGGGCATCGACGCCGTGCTGATCCACGACGCGGCCCGTCCGCTGGCCACCCCGGCCCTGATCGAAGACGTGCTGGCCCAGACCCGCCACCACGGTGGCGCCGTGCCGGGCCTGGCCGCCGACGACGTGGTGGCGATGGCGGCCGACGGTTCGATCGCCGCGCCGGTGCCGGGAGCCATCCGCGTGCAGACCCCGCAGGGTTTCCGCGCCGGGCCGCTGCTGGCCGCCTACGAACAGGCCGAGGCCGAGGGTTTCCTGGGCACGGACACGGCTTCGTGCATGGAACGGTTCTCCGCGCTGCCGGTGCGCTGGGTGCCCGGCAGCGCGGAGAACCTGAAGATCACCTACCCGCACGACCTCGCAGTCGCCGAGCGGTTGCTGTCCCGCTGAGCAGGCCGTCCGTTCGGGCGGCCCGTCCGGCGTCGGACCTCAGAGGGACGGGCTGCGGGTCAGCGAAGCGTCGCGTTCCACAACGGACTCGAGGGCCTCGTCGATCTTGGCCAGCAGGTCCGCGTCGAGTTTCACGCCGGCGGCCTTGACGTTCTCGTGCACCTGCTCCGGGCGCGAGGCGCCGATGATCGCGGAGGCGACGTTCGGGTTCTGCAGGACCCACGCCACGGCCAGCTGCGCCATGCTCAGCCCGGCTGCCTGAGCCAGCGGCTCCAGCTTGGCGACGGCGGTCAGCGTCTCGTCGTCGAGGAAGCGCTTGACCATGTTCGCGCCGCCGTTCTGGTCGGTCGCGCGCGAACCCTCGGGGTGGGGCTGACCCGCCTTGTACTTGCCGGTGAGCACACCCTGCGCGATCGGCGACCAGACGATCTGGCTCAACCCCTCGCGCTCGGACGCCGGCACGACCTGCGATTCGATCACGCGCCACAGCATCGAGTACTGCGGCTGGTTGGAGATGAACGGCACCTTCAGCTCACGGGCGAGCGCGGCGCCCTGCGTGATCTGGTCGGCCGACCACTCCGAGACGCCGATGTAGAGCACCTTGCCCTGGCGGACGAGGTCGGCGAACGCGACCATCGTCTCTTCGAGCGGGGTGTTGTGGTCGAACCGGTGGGCCTGGTAGAGGTCGAGGTAGTCGGTGCCGAGCCGCTGCAGTGACGCGGTGGCCGACTCCATGATGTGCTTGCGCGAGAGGCCCTTGTCGTTCTGGCCCTTGGGGCCGGTGGGCCAGAAGACCTTGGTGAAGATCTCGAGGCTCTCCCGGCGCTGGCCCTTCAGCCCGCGTCCGAGCACCGACTCCGCCGCCGTGTTGGCGTACACGTCGGCCGTGTCGAAGGTCGTGATGCCGGCGTCGAGCGCCGCCTTGATGCAGGCCTGGGCCTGCTCCTCTTCGACCTGGGACCCGTGGGTGAGCCAGTTGCCGTAGGAGATCTCACTGATGTTGAGGCCGCTGCGGCCGAGGCGTCGAAACTCCATGACCGCCAGCCTAGGCGGAGGTTGTTCGCGTTGCTAACGAACCTCCCCGGTCGGGCAGTGGTGGTGCTCACGGGCCGCCGTATCGCGCAGGAAGGGGCTGTCCCGACCACGGGCCGGCCCCTTCCCCGAACCGAGGTCAGGCGGGCAGCACCGGAGCGATCTCGTCCGCCGCCGCCGGGCCGAAGGCCTCGCCCAGGCGGGCCAGGGCGTCGGCGCGGTCGAAGGTCCACTCCTGCGTGCCCACGGTCTCCAGCACGAGCACCGCGATCAGCGAGCCGAGCTGCGCGGCGCGCTCCAGCTCGAGCCCGCCCTCGAGGGCGGCGAGGAAGCCGGCGCGGAAACCGTCGCCGACGCCGGTCGGGTCGGCCTTGCCGCGCTCCGGGACGGCGCCGATCTGCAGGGCGAGGCCGTCGCGGCCGACGATCTCCACGCCCTTCTCGCCGAGGGTGGTGATGCGCATGCCGACGCGCTCCAGCACGTCGGCCTCGGTCCAGCCCGACTTCTGCAGGAGCAGCTCCCACTCGTAGTCGTTGCTGAACAGGTACTTGGCGCCGGCGACGAACTCGCGCACCTGGGCGCCGTCCATGCGGGCCAGCTGCTGCGACGGGTCGACGGCGAAGGTGTAGCCGCGCTGGCGGCACTCCTGGGCGTGGCGGACCATGCCCTCGGGGTCGTCCGGGCTGATCAGCACGAGGCTGAGCGCACCGGCGCGGTCGGCGATGGGCTTGAGCTCGATGTTGCGCGACTCGGCCATGGCGCCGGCGTAGAACGTGGCGATCTGACACAGGTCCTCGTCGGTGGTGCACACGAACCGCGCGGTGTGCGCGACTTCGGACACGAGCACCCCGGTCGTGTCCACGCCGTGGCGCTCCAGCCACGACGCGTAGTCGGCCCAGTCGGAGCCCACGGCCCCCACCAGCACGGGGTTGACCCCCAGCACACCCAGCCCGAAGGCGATGTTGGCGCCGATGCCGCCGCGGCGGACGACGAGGTCGTCGGCCAGGAAGCTCAGGGACACCCGGTGGAGCTGTTCGGCCACCAGTTGCTCGGCGAACCTGCCGGGGAAGTGCATCAGGTGATCGGTTGCGATGCTGCCGGACACGGCGATCCTGGCCTTGTCTGCCACCGGTTCTCCTTTGGGTGTCGTTTCGTGTCGCTCTGGCGCGGTTACCCGCAGGTCATGACCCGTCCGGGTAGTTCCCGCACCGCGGCCGACACTACCGGCTGGTACCGCTTTCCCAGTCGCGAGCGGATCAATAGCGTTACGGAAGTGAACACGGCCACTGAACCGGAAGACCTCGGCGAGCTGATCGCCGACTGCGCCCACATCCCGTCCGCGCTGCGCAGCGAGGGACTCACCACCGACCGCATGCCGCACCCGCGAGCCGCGCGGCCGTGGACCGTCGACGACGCCTGCCACGCGCAGGTCGCCGACCTCGACGCCTACGTCTGATCCCCAGCTCAGGCCCTGGGCAGCCAGGCACGAAGAAGGGCCCCGGCCGCGCTGGCCGGGGCCCTTCTCCGTGCTCAGGGCTCAGTGGAAGCTGTCACCGCACGCGCACGAACCGGTCGCGTTCGGGTTGTCGATCGTGAAGCCCTGCTTCTCGATCGAGTCGACGAAGTCGATCACAGCCTCGGACACGTACGGAGCGCTCATCCGGTCGACCGCCACGCGCAGACCGTCGAAGTCGCGGAAGAGGTCACCGTCGAGCTCGCGCTCGTCGAAGAACAGCTGGTAGCGCAGGCCCGCGCAGCCACCGGGCTGGACGGCGATGCGCAGGTGCATGTCGTCGCGGCCCTCCTGCTCGAGCAGGGCCTTCGCCTTCACGGCCGCGGCGTCGGTCAAGGTCACGCCGTGGGTCTCCTCGGCGGTCTCGGCCTGCGCCGCACCGGTCTGCTCAGCGGTCGTCATGGCACTCCCTCTAGGTCGAACTCGCTGCGGGTACTTCTCGTGCGAAACGGTTCAACACCGCCAGTACCCGATCTGTTCCCCCTCCATGGTTGCACATCCCGCGACCTGCCGAACATCCTCGTGACGCCTGCAATACCCTGGTGAGGTGAGGTTCCTGCGCCGAAGCACCACCGAGACCCCCGCCGACGACGTCACCGCCGACGTCGTCGACACCGCGTCGACCACCGGGAAGGCGTACACGCCGGGCAAGGGCCGGGCGACGCCGACGCGGCGGGAAGCGGAAGGACGCAAGCGCGGCCCGGTCGCCCCGCCGCCCACCAGCATGCGCGAGGCGATGAAGCGCAACAAGCAGCTTCGCAAGGAAAACCCGGTCAGCAAGGAAGACCGCCGCGCGGCCGCCAAGGAGCGCCGCGAACGCATGATGTCGGGTGACGACAAGTACCTGCCGGTGCGCGACCGCGGCCCGGTCAAGGCGTACGTGCGCGACATCGTCGACTCCCGGCGCAACATCCTGGGCCTGTTCATGCCGCTGGCGATCCTCGTGTTCCTCGCGCTGCTGATCCCGGTGCCCGCGGCGCAGCAGTACATCACCCTCATCTGCATGGCGTTGCTGCTGGTCATGGCCATCGAGGGCGTGGTCAACGGCCGCAAGATCTCCCGCCTGGCGCGCGAGCGGTTCCCGAAGGAGCCCACGCGCGGCGTCGGCTGGTACGCCTTCGTGCGGGCGAGCCAGATCCGCAAGCTGCGGGTGCCGAAGCCGCGCCTGCGTCCGGGTGACCCGATCCCGGGCTGAGCTGGATTTTCGTGACGGCCGCCACGCCTGCGAAGGTGGGGCGGCCGTTTTCGTGCGCTCAGCCTGCTCCTGCGTCGTGGGCGGCCGGCTGCGCGCGGTGCGGGCAGTGCCGCCGGGAACTTCGTGAGCTTCGACACCCAGCCGGGCCCAGGCGGCGGGTGTCGAACCCCGGAAACGCGTCACCCGCCGCGGAGTCCGCGGCGGGTGACCGGATGAGACGAGGACCGGTTCAGAGCTTGACCGGGTACACCGGCTCCGGGATCTCCGGCTTGATGCGGTGCTCGACGAAGATCCCGTGCCACAGCATGAACACCAGCAGGGCCCAGATCTGGCGGCTGCGGTCGAGCTGGCCGGCCTTGTGCTCCTCCAACAGGCGCAGCACGGCGGGCTTGTCGAGCAGCTCGTCTGTCTTGGAGTCGTTGATGATGCCGCGCGCCCAGTCGTACATCTCGTTGCGCAGCCACAGGCGGATCGGCACGGGGAAGCCGAGCTTGCGGCGGTTGAGCACGTGGGCGGGGATGATCTTCGCCAGCGCCTGGCGCAGCGCGTACTTCGTGGTGCCGTGCGCGAGTTTCTGGTCCAGGGGAATGGACGCGGCGACCTTGAACACCTCGGCGTCGAGGAAGGGCACGCGCAGCTCGAGCGAGTTGGCCATGGTGACCTTGTCGGCCTTCACCAGGATGTCGCCGCGCAGCCAGGTGAACAGGTCCACGTGCTGCATGCGCGCGACCGGGTCCCAGCCGCGCGAGACGTCGTACCAGGGCGCGGTGACGTCCTTGAAGCCGACGCCTTCGGTGTAGGTCCGCAGCACGTTGCGCAGCTGGTCGTCGCGGAAGTTGCGGGCGTTGCCGTAGTAGCGGTCCTCCAGCGGCAGCGCGCCGCGGCGCAGCAAGTCCTTGCCGCGCGTGCCTTCGGGGATCTTGGTGGACACCTTGCCGATGAGCTTGCGCACACCGCCGGGCACTTTTTCGAACGGTGCCAAGGAAATCGGCTCGTTGTAGATCGTGTAGCCGCCGAACAGCTCGTCGGCGCCCTCGCCCGAGAGCACGGCCTTCACGTGCTTGCGCGCCTCGCGGGCGATGAACCACAGCGGCACGAGCGCCGGGTCGGCCACCGGGTCGTCGAGGTACCAGACGATGAGGGGCAGCGCCTCCATCATCTCGTCGGCGGAGACCGTGCGCACCACGTGCTTCACGCCGATGGCCGCGGCCGACTCGGCCGCGACGTCCACTTCGGAGTAACCCTCGCGTTCGAACCCGGTGGTGAACGCGATCAGGTTCGGGTTGTGCTCCTTGGCCAGCGTCGCCGTGGCCGTGGAGTCGATGCCGCCGCTCAGGAACGCGCCGACGGTCACGTCCGGGTCGGAGATCATGTGCTTGCCCACCGAGTCGCGCATCACATTCGCGATGCGCTCGTAGAGCTCCTCGGCCTCGCGCTCGCCGTTCACGGGCTTCGCGGCG
The DNA here is from genome assembly GCF_053602515.1 of Amycolatopsis sp. NPDC004368. Taxonomy (NCBI): domain Bacteria; kingdom Bacillati; phylum Actinomycetota; class Actinomycetes; order Pseudonocardiales; family Pseudonocardiaceae; genus Amycolatopsis; species Amycolatopsis sp. NPDC004368. The sequence continues at coordinate 24,391 of NZ_JBSGDT010000006.1, forward strand.
AACTGCGGGTGGAAGTAGCGCGTGAACTCGACCTGTCCACCCGGGACGACGCGGAACGACGTGCCCGACTCGACGCGGCGCACCGCGGTGTGCAGCGACTCCGGCTCCGGCACGTACTGCAGCACCAGGTAGTGCTGCAGTGCCTTGCGGTCCAGCTCCTGCGCGACGCCGAGGGTGTCCGTGAGCTCCAGCAGGCTCTTCTTCTCGCTGGAGAACGCCACCCCGCCCGGGCCGGCGGCGTAGAACAGCGGCTTGATGCCGAACGGGTCCCGCGCGCCGAACACGACCTTCTCGGCGGAGTCCCAGATCATGAAGGCGAACATGCCGCGCAGCTTCTTGACCGCGTCGGCGCCGAGGTAGTGGTAGGCCGCGACGATGGCCTCCCCGTCGCCCTCCGTCTCGAACTTCGCGCCGAACTTTTCAGCCAGCTCGTCGCGCAGCTCGCGGTAGTTGTAGATCTCGCCGTTGAAGTTCATCGTGTAGCGGCCCGGCGCTTCCGGCGGACCCCAGTGCAGCGGCTGGTGGGCGTGGTCGACGTCGATGAACGCCAGCCGGTTGAACCCGTAGACGACCTCGCCGTCGGCCCAGGTGTCCTGCTCGTCGGGGCCGCGGTGGCGCTGGCAGCGCATCGCCGCGCCCACGGCTTCACGGGCGTTCGCCGCGTCGGTCTCGGTGCCGCAGATCAGTCCAAGCAGGCCGCACACGCGTACTCACACACCTCAGGGTCTTCGCCGGTCCGGGGAAGGGCCCAGTATGCCGCGAACCGTGCACCACGGACCGCATCGGGTGGACGCGCGCGCGTTGTGGTCACCCCTTGGACAGCGGGAACCGTGAACTCGGCTAGGCTCCGCCTGTCACGAAGATCGGTCGAGGAGGCTCTGGGTGAAAGGGCGAGGCGCAGTGGGAAAACCAGCGCGCACCCAAGGGGGTAAGCGTGTCGGCCGCGTCGCTGCGCTGGCCGCGCTGGTGGCGCTGACCGCGACGGGCTGCTCCGGGGACGAGATCCTCCGCTTCGGCTGGCCGGTGGGTGTCACCCCGCAGGCCGACGAGATGCGCAACCTGTGGACGTGGACGGTCATCGCGGCGCTCGCCGTCGGTGTCATCGTGTGGGCCCTGATCTTCTGGACCGCGACGTTCCACCGCAAGAAGAAGACTTCCGCGGTCGAGGGTCCCGAGGACCTCCCGCGCCAGTTCCAGTACAACATCCCGCTCGAGATCTTCACGGTCGTCGTCCCGACGATCATGGTCTGTGTCCTGTTCTTCTTCACGGCGACGACCGAGAGCGACGTCCTGGACAAGAAGCCCAACCCGGACGTGACCGTCGACGTGGTGGCCTTCCAGTGGAACTGGGAGTTCAAGTACGACGACGCCAACGCGAAGCGCCCGGACGGCAGCCAGGTCAGCACCGTCGGTTCCTCCGGCGAGATCCCGCTGCTCGTGCTCCCCACGAACAAGACGATCGAGTACCGCCTGCGGTCCACCGACGTCATCCACTCGTTCTGGGTGCCGGAGTTCCACTTCAAGCGCGACGTCTTCCCGGACCCCGAGAAGAACAACCAGGACAGCTCGTTCCAGAACTCGATCGACCGCGAAGGCTCCTTCGTCGGCCGGTGCGCGGAGCTGTGCGGCACGTACCACTCGGTGATGAACTTCGAGGTCCGCGCGCTGTCGCCGGACAAGTACGACCAGTACATCAAGCTGCGCACGGAAACCAACCCGAAGACGGGCCAGCCGAACACGGCTTCCGAGGCGCTGGCGGCGATGAACTGCGGCGTGCTGTGCACCCCGCACGCGGTGACCACGCAGCCGTTCAACACCGACCGCACCGCGCGCACCGCGTCCAACTGACCGGTTCCGGCGAACCAGAGGAGTAGGGGAGAAAGTCCCATGAAGGTCGAAGCCCGGATTTTCTACATGGTGGCGGCGTTCGCCGTTGTCATGGCCGTCATCTACTGGGTCATGACCGCCCTCTACGCGACCGACCAGAAGGCCGAGCCCGTCGGCATCGTCTCGCTCTTCCTGACCGGTGGCCTCGCGTTCCTCGCGGGCAGCTACATGCAGTTCGTGTCCCGCCGGATCGAACCGCGCCCCGAGGACCGCGAAGACGCCGAGATCAGTGACGGTGCGGGCGAGCTGGGCTTCTTCAGCCCGGGCAGCTACTGGCCGATCGCCATGGCGGCCTCGGCCGCCCTGGGTGGTCTCGCGCTCGCGTTCTTCCACATCTGGCTGCTGGTCATGGCGCTCGTCGCCCTGCTCATCGCGGTCGGTGGGCTGGTGTTCGAGTACCACACGGGCCCGAACCACGAGTGACGTCCGCCCGGGTCTTCGCCGGCCCGGGCCTGCCGCCGCGCTGGGGTGCCAGCGCGGCGGCGAGCACCGCCAGCATTCCCAGGCCTTCCGGCCACGACAGCCGGTGGCCGAACGCCAGCACGTCCACCACCACCGCGACCACCGGGTACAGGTAGGACAGCAGCGCCACCGTCGTGGTGGGCAGCTTGCCGATGCTCGCGTACATCAGCACGTACATCACTGCCGTGTGCACGCTGCCGAGCAGCACCAGCCACAGCAGCCCCGGAACCGATTCCGGTAGCGGCGTGAGCGCCAGCGCCGGGGCCAGCAGCACCGTTCCCACCACCAGTTGCACCGCCGCGAGCAGGTGCGGGCGCACGTGGGTCAGCTGTTTCGCCACGAACGAGGTGCCGGCGTAGAGCACGGCCGCACCCAGCGCGAGCGCGATCCCCGCCAACCGGACGGGCTGCCCGTCGTCGCCGTGGGCCGAGAGGGAAATCACCACCACACCGGCGAATGCCACCCCCGCCCGGGCGAGATGCGTTTTGGCGACTTTTTCACCGAGGAACGCCGCCGCGAGACCCACCAGGATGAGTGGCTGGGTGTGGTAGACGACCGTGCTCACGCCGATCGACGACAACGCGTACGAGGTGAACAGCAGCACCCAGTTGGCCACCAGCAGCACGCCGCCGAGCGCGGCCAGCAGCAGGTCGCGCCGCGTCGGGTGCCACCCGCGGAAGTAGCCGCGGGCCAGGCACCACACCACCAGCAGGACACCGCCCACGAGGCAGCGCGCGAACGCGACGGCGGGTGCGGCGGCGCCACTGGCCAGCACGACCGCACCGATCGTGCCCGACAGCGCCATGGCGGCCGACCACTGCAGGACCGGGCGGGTTTCGTCATTCGTCATGCGTCCCAGGTTCGGGCCAACGCGGATCACCGACCAGTGTCAGAGATGACAACGGCCGCAAAACTTGTGACACGATGAGCCGGATGGACGTGCAACGGGTCGCGGTGGTGCTGGCCGACCGGGTCTCGCCGTTCGAGCTGGGCGTCGCGTGCGAGGTGTTCGGCACCGATCGCAGCGCCGACGGCATCGAGGGCTGGGAGTTCGGCGTGTGCGCACCCGCCGGACAAGCCACAGTGGACACCTGGTCCGGCTTCGGGCTGACGGGACTGTCCGGATTGGACTTCGCCGCGTCGGCGGACCTGCTGATCGTGCCCACGTGTGAACCGCGCACGGCACCGCCGCCGGAACCGGTTCTGGCCGTGCTTCGCGAAGCCCGCGACCGCGGTGCCTGGGTCGCGGGGTTCTGCGCCGGCGTCTTCACGCTCGGCTACGCGGGCCTGCTCGACGGCCGGCGCTGCACCGTGCACTGGGTGTACGAGCAGGAGTTCCGCCGGCTCTTCCCGAAGGCCGTGGTGGATCCCCAGGCGCTGTACGCGGACGACGAGGGAGTGTCGACCAGCGCGGGCACCGTCGCGGCCGTGGACCTGTGCCTGCACCTCGTGCGGCGGCTGCGCGGGGTCGCCGCGGCCACCACGCTCGCCCGGCGGATGGTCGCGGCCCCGCACCGCGCGGGCGGGCAGGCCCAGTTCGTCGAGGCACCGCTGCCGGCCACGGCCGCGCCGGACGACGTCGTGGTCGCCGAGGCGCTGGAGTGGGTGGAACGGCGGCTGGATCGGCCGTTCACGGTCGCGGAGCTCGCGCGCCGCAGCGGGCTGGGGGAGCGGACGTTCCTGCGCCGGTTCTCCGCCGCCACCGGCACCACACCGCACCGCTGGCTCACCGAACGCCGCCTCGACCGGGCGCAGGCGCTGCTGGAAGAAGGCCGGCTGTCCGTGGAGGCCATCGCGACGGCGTGCGGCTACGCCTCAGCGGCGGCGCTGCGCCACCAGTTCACGCGCCTGCGGGCAACCACCCCCAGCGCTTACCGCGCGGCTTTCCAGGGCTCCTGAGCCCTCCGGGGGACATGAAACAGGCGGCACCGGGGTGTCCGGTGCCGCCTTCGCCGGGGGTGAGTCAGCGGGACGCCGACGAGAACGCGATCCAGCGGTCCAGCAGCGCGGCCGCCGCACCCGAGTCGATGGCTCGGTTGGCCTGCTGCAGCCCGGCGGCCAGGTCGTCCTCCAGGGAGCCGGAGAAGCCCCGGAACGCGGCGAGCGCCGCCGCCGCGTTGAGCACCACGGCGTCGCGTACCGGGCCGGTCTTGCCGGCCACGAGCTGGCGCACCACCTCGGCGTTGGCCGTCGAGTCGCCGCCGCGCAGGTCTTCGCTCGTGGCGCGCGGGATCCCGAGCACGCTCGGGTCGAAGCTGCGTTCGGTCACGGTGCCGTCCGACACCACCCAGACCGACGTGGTCGTGGTGGTGGTGATCTCGTCGAGGCCGTCGTCGCCGCGGGCCACGAGCACCGAGAACCCGCGCTGGGCGAACACCTCCGCCAGCACGCGGGTCTTGTCCGCGTACGCGCAGCCGATCAGCGCGCTGCGCGGCTGCGCCGGGTTCGTGAGCGGGCCGAGCAGGTTGAACGTGGTCGGCACACCCAGTTCACGCCGCGGTGGGCCGGTGTGGCGGAACGCGGGGTGGAACGCGGGCGCGAAGCAGAACCCGATGCCGATCTCCTCCAGCGACCGGTGCACGGCCTCCGGCGGCAGGTCGATCGCGACACCGAGGGTCTCGAGCACGTCGGCCGCACCCGATTTCGACGACGCGCTGCGGTTGCCGTGCTTGGCCACGGGCGCGCCGGCGGCCGCTGTGACGATCGTCGCCATCGTGGAGATGTTGACCGAGTTGGACCGGTCGCCGCCGGTGCCGACGATGTCGACGGCCGGCGAGGTCAGCTCGATGCGGCGCGCGTGCGCGAGCATCGCCTCGGCCATGCCGGAGATCTCCTCCGGCGTCTCGCCCTTGGCGCGCAACGCGATCGCGAACCCGCCGATCTGCGCCTGCGTGGCGGCCCCGGACATGATCTGGTCCATGGCCCAGGCCGTGTCGTCGGCGGACAGGTCGAAGCGCTCGATCAGCTGCGTGAGCAGGGCGGACCAGGTGTGGGGGACCGGGGTGGTGCCCATCCCGGGCTCAGCCGTTGACGGCGGGCACGCGCCCGGCGCGCAGCACGCCGGCGACGGTTTCCGCCGCGGTCAGCGGGTCGAGCGGGTGCACCAGCACGGCGTCGGCCTGCGACCAGGTGGCGAGCCAGCGGTCGTCCTTGCGCCGCACCGACACCACGATCGGCGGGCAGTCGGTGATCTCGTTCTTGAGCTGGCGGGTCAGGCCGATGCCGCCGGTGGGCTGGGCCTCGCCGTCGAGGATCGCGAGGTCGACGTTGCCGGCGTCCACCTCGGACAGCACGTCGGCGATCCCGGCCGCCTCCACGTACTCCACGCGGCCCAGGTCGGCGGCGGGCCGCCGGCCGACGGCGTTGATGATCGCGTCGCGGACCTCGGCCTTGTGACTGAACACCAGGATCCGCTTCGTCTGCTCGCCCATTGAGCACGCCTCCGTCTCGTCACGGGTGGAACTTCGCGATCGTATCGGCCGAGATGCATCTCACGCGGACGCGGTGGGCGACTCACCCGGTTGCCGCGCGTCCCAGCCGAGCGCGTCGCCGCCGAGGCGCTGCGCCAAACCCGCCATGCGCGAGCGTTCCTGGGCGCAGTGCAGGGCGTCGAGCACCTGCACCCGCAGGGCGTGGACCAGCACGCGGTCACCGTCGGGGCCCTGTTCACGCAGCTCCCACCCGTCCTGGGCGAGGATCGCCGCCGCCTCGTCGACGCGGTCGGGCGGCAGGCTCAGGTGGTGCACGAGCACCGCAGGCGCGGTCGCGACCCAGCCGGGTGAATTCGCGAGCACGGCCGAGTCCGCGACAACGGGGTCGAAGGCCTCCGCGACGATCACCAAACCGGGCGCATCAGGCGTCAGACCGGGAGTTTCCCGCTTTCTGGCCAGGTCACGGAGCCGACCGAGCAAACTCACGAGTAGCTCCTGCCTGTGCCGGGTTCGGGTGTGATGCGAAGCTCCCACGACCCGCCGTGGACCCGAAGGGCGGGGTGCCCGCGCGGGAGGACATAATGCGATCCGTGACAACGGCAGCTCCCACCATCAGCCAGCGAGTCCACTCGCTGAACCGGCCGAACATGGTCAGCGTCGGCACAGTCGTGTGGCTGTCCAGCGAACTGATGTTCTTCGCCGGATTGTTCGCGATGTTCTTCACCGTCAAGGCGCAGAACGCGGCCGGCGCGCCGTGGCCGCCGCCGCTGCACGGCGAGGAATTCCACCTCAACATCCCGTACGCGATCCCGTTCACGGTGATCCTGGTGCTGTCCTCGCTGACGTGCCAGTTCGGCGTGTTCGCCGCGGAGCGCGGGGATGTCTACGGGCTCCGGCGCTGGTACATCGTCACGTTGATCATGGGCGCGATCTTCGTGTTCGGCCAGGCCAACGAGTACCACAACCTGGTGGAGGAGGGGCTGACGATCCCGTCCGGCCCGTTCGGCACGGTGTTCTACCTCGCCACCGGTTTCCACGGCCTGCACGTGATCGGCGGGCTCATCGCGTTCGTGTACCTGCTGATCCGCACCAAGCTCAGCAAGTTCACGCCCGCACAGGCCACCTCGGCGATCGTCGTGTCGTACTACTGGCACTTCGTCGACATCGTGTGGGTGGGCCTCTTCGCGGTGATCTACATCCTCCCCTGATCCCGCCCCGCCACCACCATCGGCCTGAACTGACAGCAAGGGTTGCCGCAAGATGACCACCAGCAAGAAGTCCCCGGAGCGCCGGTTCCGCGCGCGCTCGAAGCTGCGCAGGCGTTTCGCCGGTCTGCTCGCACTCGGTGTCGCGTTGGTGGGAGCCGGCGCGCTGTACGCCGTGTTCGCGCCCGAGCCCCAGACCGCGCAGGCCCAGGGCGACCCGGCTCTGCTGCGGCAGGGTGAGCAGGTTTACAACAACACCTGCATCGAGTGCCACGGCAAGAACCTCGAGGGCGTGCAGGACCGCGGTCCGAGCCTCATCGGTGTCGGCGACGCGGCCGTGTACTTCCAGACTTCGTCCGGCCGCATGCCCGCCGCGCGCCAGGAAGCGCAGATCGCGCGCAAGCCGCCGAAGCTCACGCCGAGCGAGATCGACGCCGTCGGCGCCTTCGTGCAGGCCCACGGCGGCGGTGCTCAGCGCCCCGAGGAAACCGGTGCCGCACTGCGCGGCAGCGACCCGGCCCGCGGTGGCGAGCTGTTCCGGCTCAACTGCGCGTCGTGCCACAACTTCACCGGCCGTGGTGGCGCTCTCTCGGCGGGCAAGTACGCGCCGAACCTCGACCCGGCCACCGAGGAACAGATTTACGACGCGATGCTCACGGGCCCGCAGAACATGCCGAAATTCTCCGACCGGCAGCTGAACCCGGAGGAGAAAAAGGACATCATCGCCTATGTAAAGTCGGTGTCGGACGGCAACAACAACCCGGGTGGCAACGGGCTCGGCGGGTTCGGTCCCGCTTCCGAAGGCCTCATCGCGTTCGTCGTCGGAATTGCCGCGCTCGTGGGCATCACCCTGTGGATTGGATCGAAGGCATGAGTGCCGAAGGGCCCCAGCCGCCCTCGGAGGCGGAACTGGCCGAGATGGACCGGGACCAGCTGCTCAAGCTGGGCGGCCAGCTCGACGGCGTCGAGATCGTCGACTACCCGGAACCGTGGCCGGTCAAGGACACCCGCGCGGAGCGCCGCGCGCAGCGGGTCGTGGCGTTCTGGTTCGCGTTGTCGGCGCTCGCCGGTCTGGCGTTCGTCGTGGTCATCGCGTGGCCGCACTGGTGGGAGTACAAGGCCCCCAGCGACGAGAGCGCGCACGCGACCTACAGCCTCTACACCCCGGCGCTGGGCGTCACGCTCGGCGTCGCGGTGCTGGCGCTCGGCATCGGCGTGATCCTGTACACGAAGAAGTTCGTGCCGCAGGAGAACGCGGTGCAGCAGCGCAGCGACGGCCCGTCGGCCGAGGTCGACCGCGCCACGATCCTCGCGCACCTGGCCGACGCCGGGAACCGCAGCACCATCGCCCGCCGGTCGCTGATCAAGCGCACCGCCGGTGCGAGCGCCGGCGTCCTGGGACTCGCGGTCGCGGCCCTGCCGCTGGCGTCCTTCATCAAGGACCCGTGGAAGGACACCGAGAACGAGAACTCGCTGTGGCACACCGGCTGGCAGCCGCAGCACCCGGGTGAGGTCGTGTACCTGCGCGCCAACACCGGCAGCCTCGACGACGACGTCAAGAACGGCGTCACGCTCCTGAAGGCCGAGGACCTCGACGCCGGCGCGATGGAGACGGTGTTCCCGTACCGCAAGTCGGAGGCGGGCAACCGCGAGGCGCTGGCCGCCGCGCTGACCCGCGTCGACAACCCGGTGATGCTCATCCGGCTGCGCCCCACCGACGCCGCGAAGGTGGTGAAGCGGAAGGGCCAGGAGGACTTCAACTTCGGCGACTACTACGCGTACACGAAGATCTGCAGCCACGTCGGCTGCCCGACCTCCCTGTACGAGCAGCGCACGAACCGCATCCTCTGCCCGTGCCACCAGTCGCAGTTCGACGCCCTGCACTACGCCAAGCCCATCTTCGGTCCGGCGACCCGGCCGCTCGCGCAGCTGCCGATCACGGTTGACTCCGAGGGATACTTGATCGCACGGGGCGACTTCATCGAGGCCATCGGTCCGGCCTTTTGGGAGCGTAAGTCATGAGTTCACTCACCACGCCCACGAAGGGCACGAGCGCGCTCGAGAAGCAACTGGGAGACGCGGCGGACAACGCCGACCAGCGCTACAAGCTGGCCAAGGGCCTGCGGCACCAGATGAACAAGGTCTTCCCCACGCACTGGTCGTTCCTGCTGGGCGAGATCGCGCTGTACAGCTTCATCGTCATCCTGCTCTCGGGCGTGTACCTGACGCTGTTCTTCGACCCCTCCATGCAGGAAGTGACCTACCACGGGAGCTTCCAGAACCTGCAGGGCGTCGAGATGTCGCAGGCGTTCCGCACCACGCTGGACATCTCGTTCGACGTGCGCGGCGGTCTGTTCGTGCGGCAGCTGCACCACTGGGCCGCGCTGATCTTCGTCGCCTCGATGATGATCCACATGTTCCGGATCTTCTTCACCGGCGCGTTCCGCAAGCCGCGTGAAGCCAACTGGGTCATCGGTGGCCTGCTGCTGATCCTGGGCATGTTCGAAGGCTTCTTCGGCTACTCGCTGCCGGACGACCTGCTGTCCGGTACCGGCATCCGCGCGACGCTGTCGGGCATCGTGCTCTCGGTGCCGGTCATCGGCACCTGGATCCACTGGGCGCTGTTCGGCGGCGAGTTCCCGGGCGACCAGATCATCCCGCGCCTCTACACGCTGCACATCCTGCTGATCCCCGGCATCATGCTCGCGCTCGTCGGTGTGCACCTGGCGCTGGTCTGGTACCAGAAGCACACGCAGTTCCCTGGTGTGCGGCGCAAGGAGACCAACGTCGTCGGCGTGCGGATCATGCCGTACTTCGCCCTCAAGGGCGGCGCGTTCTTCACCCTGGTCATCGGTGTCATCGCCCTGATGTCCGGCCTGTTCCAGATCAACCCGGTGTGGAACTTCGGGCCGTACAACCCGTCGATGGTGTCGGCCGGTTCGCAGCCCGACTTCTACATGGCCTGGGCCGACGGCATGCTGCGCATCTGGCCCGCGTGGGAGGTCTACCTCGGGAACTACACGATCCCGGCGGTGTTCTTCCCGGGCGCGGTCGGCATGCCGGTGCTCATCGGGTTGCTGCTGTCGTACCCGTTCCTGGAACGCAAGCTGTCCAAGGACACCGCGGCCCACAATCTGCTGCAGCGGCCGCGCGACGCACCGGTCCGCACCGCACTGGGCATGATGGCGCTCGGGTTCTTCCTGGTCATCGAGCTGTCGGGCTTCAACGACATCATCGCCGACCAGTTCGACATCTCCCTCAACGCCACCACGTGGGCCGGCCGCATCGGCGTGCTGATCGTGCCGCCCATCGCCTACTACCTCACCTACCGGATCTGCCTGGGGCTGCAGCGGGCCGACCGCGAGGTGCTGGAGCACGGCGTGGAGACGGGCATCATCAAGCGCCTGCCGCACGGTGAGTTCATCGAGGTCCACCAGCCGCTGGGCGGGGTGGACGGCCACGGCCACGCGGTCGCGCTGGACTACCAGGGCGCGCCGGTGCCGAAGAAGATGAACAAGCTCGGCACCGCCGGGCACGCCGTCCCGGGCTCGCTCTGGACCGCGGACCCGCCGGAGGAGTCGGCCGCTCTGGAGCGCGCCGCCCACCACGCCAACGGCAACGGACACACCCAGGCGTCCGAAGGCGACACCGCGAAGCTGGGCAGCGCCGAGCTGACCGGCGCGCAGCCGTCGGAGTCACGCGGCTCCGGGCGCTGAGTTCCCTGCAACGGCGAAGGCCCCTCCACCCGGTTCGAGGTGGAGGGGCCTTCACCGTTCCCGGGTCTCAGGCGCCTTCGACGCCGATCTCGAACGCGGAATCCGTGTCGGCGCGCGAGTACGAGCGGAACGCGATGTGCGTGACGGTGTCCAGCACCCCGCTCACCTTCCCGATGCGGCCGGGGATGAGGTCGGCCAGGTCCTCGTGGGCCTTCACGCGCACGGTGGCGATCAGGTCGACGTCACCGGCGCACGAGTAGACCTCGCTGACCCCTTCGAGGTCCGCGATCGCCTGTGCGGCCTGCGGGATCTCCTCGGCCTCTACGTTGATCAGCACGATCGCCGTGATCACAGCGTTCCTCCACTCCCTGGCGGTACTCGACGAGCGCTGATCGTAGCCCGCATCACCCCGCCACCCGCTCCAGACTCCGCGCGCCCGCCGCGAGATCGAGCCAGCCGCGCCACCCGGCGACGGCGGTCGGTTCGGCCCACGGGCGGGTGGTGCGCACGAGCCGCACGCCCGGGCGGGCGAGCCAGCGCAACAGCACGGTCACCTCTTCTCCGGAGGCACCGCGCAACGGTCCTTCGCCGGGCAGCACGGTTTCGGCGGCGGCGACGAGATGTTCCACGATCGGCATCGGCGGCACGCCCCGCCGCGCGACTCCGGCGGACGCCAGCCGGCCGTGGCGGATCACCGACAGTTCCCAGCCGCCGTTGCCGTCGGGCGAAGCGGCGATGAGCTCGGCGATCTCGGCGAGTGCGGCTTGGCGGTGGGAGCGGCCGACGGCACGCACGAGGTCCGCGAGCTCGTCGCGGTGCCGGGCGGCCTGCTCGTAGTGCCGGCCCTCCGAGAGCCGGTCGAGCTGGGCCGCGGCGATCTTCAGCGGACGGCCGTCGTGCCCGGAGATTAGGTCGCGAGCCGCCGTGACGCCGGGGGAGTAGTCCTCGACGCTCTGGCGGCCGGCACACGGCGCGCCGCAGCGGCCCAGCTCGGCGAGCACGCAGGGGGTCGCCGAGCCGCCGCGGGCCGAGATGCGCATCGTGCACGTGCGCAGCCCGGCGGCGCCCGCGAGCGTGTCGGCGGCGGTGCGGGCGTCGGCCTGGCTGCGGAAGGGGCCGAGGGTGCCTTCGCGCGGCAGCCGGACCACGGACAGGCGGGGAAAGGCTTCGTCGGTCAGCCCGACCCACCACGCGTGGTGCGGGTTCTTCGACCGCCGGTTGTACATCGGCCGGTGGGCCGCGATGAGCCGCAGCTCGCGGATCTCGGCCTCCAGCGAGTGGGCGCATTCGACGGCCTCCACGCGTTCGGCCAGAGCCACCATCTCGCGGATGCGCCCACGGCTTTCCGAACCGGTGAAGTACTGCCGCACGCGCCGCTTGAGGTCGCGCGCGGTGCCGACGTAGAGGACCTCCTCGCGCGGGCCGCGGAAGAGGTACACACCGGGCCGCGACGGCAGGTCGGCGGCCAGGTGGCGTTTGCGCCGCTGGGCGGTGGTGACCTCGGGCAGGTAGTCCACGAGCTCTTCGACCGTGTGCACACCGACGTTGCCGACCCGCTCCAGCAGCGCGTGGAGCACGTCCGTGGTGGCGCGGGCGTCGTCGAGCGCGCGGTGCGTGGGCCGAGTGCGCGAGCCGAGCAGCATCGAGAGGTTCGACAGGCGGTAGCTGCGGGCTTCTTCGCGCGGGATCACGCGCCGGGCGAGTTTCACCGTGCAGATCACCGTGGCGCGCGGCCAGACGTAGCCGTGGCCTTCGCAGGCGGCCCGCATGAACCCCGTGTCGAACCCCGAGTTGTGGGCCACCAGCACGGCGCCGGCGATGAATTCGAGGAACGCGGGCAGCACCCGTTCGATCCGCGGCGCGTCGTAGACCATGGCCTGCGTGATGCCCGTGAGCTCGACCACTTGCGGCGGGATCGGCGAGCCCGGGTTCACCAGGGTGGCGAACTCGGCCAGCACCTCGCCGCCGCGCACCTTCACGGCGCCGATCTCGGTGATCGCGTCGGGTCCCGGCTTCGTGCCCGTGGTTTCGAGGTCGAACACGACGAAGGTGGTGTCTCTCAAGGGAGTGCCGAGCTCGTCGAAGGCCAGCTGTGCCTGGCCGGGCCGCGGTCCGGTGTCCATGATCGCGCACTCTAGGGCGGCCCACCGACAATCCCGCGCGACCCGATCCGTGTGACACGTGGTGCGGGCGCGGCTGGTGGGGTGGTTCCCACGTCGGGCGACCAACGGCGCGCGATCCGGCCCCGGGGCCTACCCTGGACCAATGCACCCCCAGCCCGTGGATCCGGTCGCACCCGAGGAGGCCGTCGGCCCCTCGGCCGTACCGGCGCGGGCGGACTCGGTCGAGGCCGGCTCGTCCGCGGCCTCGACCACCGACACCGACACCGACACCGACACCGACACTGCCGACGCCCTTGCGCCCGAGCCCGCTTCGTGGACGGGCCTGCCCGACGCCGTGCGCGAGCGCATCGCCGAGCTCGCGGCCACCGCCGTCGCGAAGCTGCCGCCGACCGACGTGCCGCGGCAGCTGCGTCCCGTCGCGAAGTTCGCGCCCGCGAAGCGCGCGAAGCTCGGCGGCACGGCGCTGCTGGCCGCGCTGGGTGATTCCGCGCAGTTCCGCACCGCCGTGATCGAGTGGCTGCGCGAGCACCGCACCGACGCCCTCGACCCCAACGCCGCCGATTCCGTCGCCGGCGCGGCCGCCGCGGTGCTGCTGGGGGAGTCGGGTGCGGCCGGGCGCGTGCGGCTCGTCGCGAAGAACGCGGAGGAGACGGCGCTGCGCGCCGAACGCGACGCCGCGCTGGCCCGCAACCAGAAACTCGAGGTCGAGCTGGCCGAGCTGCGCGGTGAGCTCGAGCAGGCGCGCGGCGCCGTCGAAGCGGCCCGCGGCGAACGCGAGGCCGAGGTCGAGAAGCTGCTGCGCCGGCTGCGGGAGCAGGGCGTGCAGCTGCGCCAGGCCCGCGACGCCGCCGAAGCGGCCCACGCCGAGCTCGCGCGCGGCGGCACGGCCAAGGCCGAGGAGATCGACGCGCTGACCGCCCAGCTGGACCGTGAGCGCCGTCGCGTGGCAGCCGAGCGCACGCGGGCGGAGCGGGCCGTCGCCGACGCCGAGATCGCCCGTCAGTCGGCACGTGAGGCCCGGGAAGCCGACGAGGTGCGCCTGGCGCTGCTCGTGGACACGATCGACGGTGCCGTCACGGGCCTGCGCCGCGAGCTGATGCTGAGCGACCGCGGCGCGCGGCCCGCCGACATGGTGCGCGGTGCCACGGCGGGCTTCGGCTCGGGTGGGCGCGTGCAGGACGTCGGTGCGCTCGACCGCTACCTCGCGCTGCCGAACGTGCACCTGATCGTCGACGGTTACAACGTCACCAAGACCGGCTACCCCGAGCTGGCGCTGGCCGACCAGCGCGACCGGCTCATCCACCAGCTCTCCGCGCTGGCTGCACGCACGAGTGCCGAGGTCACGGTGGTGTTCGACGGGGCGGGTGTGCTGTCGGTACCGGCTTCGGTGCCGCGGGGCGTGCGCGTGCTGTTCTCCGACCGCGGCGTGCTGGCCGACGACGTGATCCGCTCGATCGTGGCGGCCGAGCCGAAGGGCCGGCCGATGGTCGTGGCGACGTCCGACCGGGCGGTCGCCGATTCCGTGCGGGCGAGCGGCGCGCACTCGGCGCCGTCGGCGGTGCTGGTCAGCCGCCTGGGCCGCGTCTGACCCACATCCGGCCCACGTCCGGGTGAGAGGTCGCGGGCGGCGGCCGGAAACTGTCGGTGGTGGCTCCTACCGTGCGTCCCAGGAAGCACGACGACGTGAGGAGCCTCTCGTGACCGAGTCCACGAACCACCACCCGCCCGAGAGCGCCGGTGCGGAACCGGCCGACACCGGGCCGGCCGGAACCGCCGGCGTCGAACTCGACGTCGAGATCGACCTCGACACGCTGGTGGTCGACTGCGATCGATGCGCCGTTCGAGGTGACGCGTGTCACGACTGCGTGGTCAGCGTGCTGCTCGGCCCGCCGGTCGCCCTGGCGTGGGACGCGGACGAACGGCGAGCCGTCGATGCGCTCGCCGAGGCGGGGATGGTGCCGCGGCTGCGCTTGGTTTCGGAGCCTGAACGTAAGCCAGCGTGACTCTTGTGGGTGACACGTGAGGAAGAGGTGCGCGACGAGTGGTCGATCGGATCAGGTGAACGGTCGGTAGTGATTTCACGCAATTCTGACACCACAGAGTATGACCGCCGTCACACTCTGCCTCCCTCGCTGGTCCGATGGTGTTTCCGCGGACTACGCAGAGTTTTTGCGTGGGGCCCGGTGGACGCGGTCTCGGTCTTTTCGTAACCTGTCCGAGACCTCGTGGACAGCAGCCGTCGGCAAGACGGCGACACGAGGTCGCCGCCGGAAAAGGCTTTGTCGGGGAGCCAGGACCGGAACCACACCCTGTGCGTGAGGCCGTTGCGGTGAAACGCGGCCGGAATGCGCGGGGGAGACGTGCGGAAGAGGGCCCCCGACCTCTTCGGCGTCACGAGGTTCCGACGGCGGCCCGACAGCAAAGGAGACACGCGCGACCGTGCAGTCGCATCCAGTCAAGCGCGTGGTGTCAGGTGCCCTAGCGGCAGCCTCGGTGATCGCCATGGTCACCGTCGCGCAGCCCTCGGCCACGGCCCTCGCAGCTCCCATCCCCGCCCTCCAGACCCCGCCCGACTCCGGTTCGGACGCCCTCGCGAAGTACCGCGACCTCGCCTCACAGGCCGAAAAGGCCAACGAGGACCTCCTCAAGGCCCAGGACGACCTCACGGCCCGCGGGAAGGACCTCGACAAGGCGAACGCCGACGTCGACAACGCGAAGAAGTCCGCGCAGCAGGCCGAGGACAACGAGGAGCGCTACCGCGTCGACGTCGACAAGTTCGCCGGCGCGTCGTTCCTCAGCGGCGTGCAGATGAACAAGCTCTCGGCGCTGCTCGCGGGCACGTCGACGCAGGAGTTCCTCGAGCGTTCGTCGGCGCTGGACCAGATCGCGGCCCAGAAGGACGCCGCGCTCGACGCGTTGTCCGGTGCCGTGAAGCAGGCCCAGGACGCCACGGCCAAGGCCGCCGACGCCGCCAAGCGCGCGACCGACGCCCGTGACGCCGCGGCGAAGCTGACGAACGACATCAAGACCAAGCAGAAGACGCTCCAGGACCAGATCGACCAGCTCGAGAAGACCGAGCCCTCGCTGTCGACGCTGGACCAGGCCCTGCGTGGCGACAAGGGCGGCGCGGCGCCGAACATCAAGGCTCCGGGGCCCGCGGCCCAGCAGGCCGTCGACGCGGCGCTCAGCCGTCGCGGCGACGCTTACGTGTGGGGCGCCACCGGGCCGAGCACGTTCGACTGCTCGGGCCTGATGCAGTGGGCGTACGCGCAGGCGGGCATCCACCTGCCTCGGTCGAGCCGGGAGCAGTCGACCTTCGGCACGCCGATCCCGCGCGACCAGCTGCAGCCGGGTGACCTGGTGTTCTACTACAGCCCGGTCTCCCACGTCGGCATGTACATCGGCGCGGGCAAGATGGTCCACGCGCCGACCACCGGTGACGTCGTGAAGATCTCACCGCTGCAGAGCCAGTACGTGGGCGCTCGCCGACCCACCTCCTGACAGCAGACGTTCCCTGACCACGGGGCGGTACCGCACATGCGGTGCCGCCCCGTGGTCGTTGGTGGGGCCGGTCGTCGGTGGGGCTGGTCGTCGGCGGGGCCGGTAGCCTGCCGGGGTGCCCAGGACGCTGCTCGTGACCAACGACTTCCCGCCGCGGCCAGGGGGGATCCAGAACTACCTCAACTCGCTGGCCACGCGGCTGCCGGCCGACGATCTGGTGGTCTACGCGCCGTCGTGGGAAGGCAAGGCCGGCTCGCACGTCGACTTCGACGCCGAGGCCGCGTTCGAGGTCGTGCGGCACCCGACGTCGCTGATGCTGCCGACACCCGACGTGCTGCGGCGCGCGAAGCAGATCATGCGGGCCCGCGACTGCGAGGCGGTGTGGTTCGGCGCGGCCGCGCCGCTGGCGCTGCTCGGTCACCCGCTGCGCCAGGCCGGCGCGCGCCGGGTCGTGGCGTCCACGCACGGGCACGAGGTCGGCTGGTCGATGCTGCCGGGTTCGCGCCAGGCGCTGCGGCGCATCGGCGACACGGCCGACGTGCTCACCTACGTCAGCAAGTACACGCGCCGCCGCTTCGGCGCCGCGTTCGGGCCGATGGCGGGCCTCGAGATGCTGCCCTCGGGGGTCGACACCACGCTGTTCGCCCCCGACGCCGGCGCGCGCGAGGAGATCCGCGCCCGCCACGGCCTCGGCGACCGGCCGACGGTGGTGTGCGTGTCGCGGCTCGTGCCGCGCAAGGGTCAGGACATGCTCATCCGCACATTGCCGGAGCTGCGCAAACGCGTGCCCGACGTGGTGCTGCTGCTCGTCGGCGGTGGTCCGTACCGCAAGCGGCTCACCGAGCTCGTCGCCGAGCACGACGTGGCCGCCAACGTGGTCATCACGGGCTCGGTGCCGTGGGCCGAGCTGCCGGCGCACTACAACGCGGGCGACGTCTTCGCGATGCCCGCGCGCACCCGCGGCAAGGGCCTCGACGTCGAGGCGCTGGGGATCGTCTACCTGGAGGCGTCGGCGACCGGGCTGCCCGTGGTGGCCGGCACGTCGGGCGGCGCGCCCGAGGCCGTGCTCGACGAGGTGACCGGCCACGTCGTGGACGGCCGCGACGTGGCTCAGCTGCGCGACACCCTCGAAGCACTGCTGACCGACCCCGTGCGGGCCCGCCGGATGGGTGCGGCGGGGCGCGCGTGGGTCACGGACCACTGGCGCTGGGACGTGATGGCGCGGCGCCTGTCGGGGCTGCTGGACGGCGATCCCGTCGCCGCCGTGCGCTAAGGCTCGTACACCGCCGGGTGGCGTGGGTCGTCCACGCGCACCGTGACGTCGGCGAGCGCGCCGGGGTCCACTTCCGACTCGTAGCGTTCGTAGGCGGGCAGGGCCCACGCGTCGTCGGCCGGCAGGCGGCGGCGCAGCGCGGCGGGCGAGAGCCAAAGGTGCACCACGAGGTCGAACGCGAGCCCGGCGCCGAGCAGGAACTCGCCGTTCACGAGCACCACGCCGCCCTCGGGCACGGGCACGCGGGCCAGGCGCGTGGCCCGGTCGCGTTCGGTGTCCCACAACGCCGGCAGGACCTCGCCACTGCCGTCGCCGCCGAGCGGGTCGAGGACTTCGCGGCGCAGGGCGCCTAGGTCGAGCCAGTCGGTGTAGCGCGCGTCGGGGTTGCGCTTGCCGTGCTCGAAGCGCAGCGACGCCGGGCGCAGGAACCCGCTCGCGGGCACGCGCACGGCGGCGTGGCCCAGCAGCCGCAACGGATCCACGAGCGCGTCGGCGAGGCCGGCGGTGTCCGTCGCGCCGTCGGCGCCGTCCACGGCGACCACGAGCCGCCGGTGCGGCAGCGCGACCACGCGTTCGGTCAGCTCGGCGGCCAGGACTTCGGGGGAGATGGGTCGGTAGCGCATCGGAACCCATCCTCCCCCGCGGTCCACGCCGAGCACACCGGGCCGTGGGCATACTGGGGGTTCGGGGACCACCAGACCTTGGGGGCGCTGTGTCAGCCGAAGAAGTGCCAGCCGAAGAAGTGCCAGCCGAAGAAGTGCCAGCCGAAGAAGTGCCAGCCGAAGAAGTGCCAGCCGAAGAACTGCCCGTCATCGACGACGGGTTCATGCAGCACACGCACGAAACCTTGCAGGCCCTGCGCGGCCACGGAGCCGTGTGCCCGGTCCGCATGCCACGCGGCACGCCGTCCTACCTCGTCACCGGGTACGAGCACGCGCGGGCGCTGCTCGCGGACCCGCGGCTGAGCAAGGACAACCTCGGCGCGTACGAGCTGATGGCGAAGAAGGTCGGGCCGGAGAACATCAACGTCAGCTTCGGCCAGCTGCTCGGCGCGCACATGCTCAACACCGACCCGCCTGACCACACGCGGCTGCGCAAGCTCGTGAACAAGGCGTTCACCCCGGGCGCAATCGCCGGCCTGCGCCCGCGCATCGAGCAGATCACCACCGAACTGCTCGACGCGATGGCGGAGCACGAGCAGGTGGACCTGATGACCGCGTTCGCGGGGCCGGTACCGATCACGGTGATCTGTGAGCTGCTCGGCGTGCACGAGCAGGACCGCGGCGAGTTCTCCGGGTGGTCCGCCACGATGCTCAGCGCGGGTGCCGTGGACGACGTGCAGGCCGCGGTGCTCGCGATGCACCAGTACCTCGTGGCGCTGGTCGCGCAGAAGCGGGCCGAGCCTGGCGAGGACCTGCTCTCGGGGCTGGTGCACGCCACCGATCAGGGTGACTCGCTGAGCGAGGAAGAGCTCGTCTCGATGGCGTTCCTGCTGCTCGTCGCGGGGCACGAGACCACCGTGAACCTGATCGGCAACGCGACGCTCGCGTTGCTCCGGGCGCCCGAGCAGCGCGCGAAGCTGGTGGCGGACCAGTCGCTGATGCCCGGTGCGGTGGAGGAGTTCCTGCGGTTCGACGGGCCCATCAACATCGCGACCTTGCGCTACACCATCGACGACGTCGAGGTCGGTGACCGGACGATTCCCGCGGGGGAGTTCGTGCAGGTGTCCCTGCTCGCCGCCAACCGCGACGAGGAGCGGTTCCCCGATCCGGCGGAGCTCGACGTGACCCGCGCGGCCGGCGGCCACGTCGCCTTCGGTCACGGCATCCACTACTGCGTCGGCGCCCCGCTGGCGCGGATGGAGGCGGAGATCGCGCTCGGCGGGCTGCTGGCGCGGTTCCCGAAGCTGAGCCTGGCCGTGCCGGAGGAGGACCTGGTCTACCGCACGAGCCCACTGATCCACGGCCTCATCACGCTGCCCGTGCGGCTGCGCTGAACTGGGCGGCACGTAGGGTCGGCGCGTGGACAACAGCGCCGACCACCTGCTCGCCCTCGACGCCGCGCACGTCTGGCACCCGTACGCGCCGATGCCCGGCCGCGTCGCACCCCTGCTCGTCACCGAGGCGAGCGGGGTGCGGCTGAAGCTCGCGGACGGCCGTGAGCTCGTCGACGGCATGTCGTCGTGGTGGGCGGCCGTGCACGGCTACCGCCACCCGGTGCTCGACGCCGCGCTGGCCGAGCAGGCCGGGCGGATGAGCCACGTGATGTTCGGCGGCCTCACCCACGCACCGGCGATCACGCTCGCCGAGTCCCTTGTGGACCTCACCCCCGAGGGGCTCGAGCACGTGTTCCTGTGCGACTCGGGTTCGGTGTCGGTCGAGGTCGCGGTGAAGATGTGCCTGCAGTACCAGCGTTCGCGCGGGCTGCCGGAGAAGCGGCGGCTGCTCACGTGGCGCGGCGGCTACCACGGCGACACCTTCACGCCCATGAGCGTGTGCGACCCCGACGGCGGCATGCACTCGCTGTGGCGCGGGGTCCTGCCGGAGCAGGTGTTCGTGCCCGAGCCGCCGGCCGGCTTCGACGCGCCCGTCGACCAGTCCTATGTGGACACCCTGGCCGCGGCGCTGGAGAAGCACGCGCACGAATTGGCCGCGGTGATCGTGGAGCCCGTGGTGCAGGGCGCCGGCGGCATGCGCTTCCACCACCCCGGGTACCTGCGGGCGCTGCGCGAGCTCACCCGCGAGCACGACGTGCTGCTGGTGTTCGACGAGATCGCCACCGGATTCGGGCGCACGGGCCGGATGTTCGCGGCCGAGCACGCCGGCGTGACGCCCGACGTGCTGTGCCTGGGCAAGGCGCTCACCGGCGGCTACCTCACGATGGCCGCGGCCTTGTGCACGCCCGAGATCGCCGAGGGCATCGCGCGCGGCGACCTGCCGGTGCTGGCCCACGGCCCCACGTTCATGGGCAACCCGCTCGCCTCGGCCGTGGCCAACGCGTCGCTCGGCCTGCTTGCGCAAGGCGGGTGGCAGGCGGACGTCGCGCGGCTGGAAGCCGGGCTGCGGCGCGGGCTGGCGCCCGCGTGGGACCTGCCGCACGTGCGCGACGTGCGGGTGCTCGGCGCGATCGGCGTGCTGCAGCTCGACCACGAGGTCGACCTCGGCGTGGCCACGGACGTGGTGACGGCCGAGGGCGCGTGGCTGCGGCCCTTCCGCGATCTCGTGTACGCGATGCCGCCGTACGTGACGGACGACGCCGCTCTGGTCGTGATCACCACCGCAATGCTCGCGGCGGCCGAAAAAGCGTGAATTCACCCGACTGAGTGTGACCGTGGCCATAAGGCACGCTCGGTATACTGTGCGTTACGCAAAGTGGCCGAAACGCCGGGGTTTCCACGCGATCAGGTCTGGGCCACTCCGTCAACCTTTGACCGATTGGTGCTCTTTGTCGTAAACGTCCTAGTTCTCCGGTTCGCAAGCGAACCCGAAGACGGCTCACCTAGCGGACTTTTCGCGAGTTTTCCGCTTTCCTGTCGCCATGATCGAGATCGTTCGCGGAGAACACGACACCGGACCGCCGTCGCGCCGCACCTCAGCCCACCAGACCCTCCGGACCATCCTGCGCCACGACGTGCCGGCCTCACTGGTCGTGTTCCTCGTCGCGGTGCCGCTTTCCCTCGGCGTCGCCCTCGCGGTGGGCGCGCCCCTGCTCGCGGGCCTCGTCTCCGCCGTCGTCGGCGGCCTGGTCGCGAGCCTGCTCGGCGGCTCGGCCCTGCAGGTAAGCGGGCCGTCCGCGGCGCTGACCGTGGTGCTCGCCGACACCATCACCACCTACGGCTGGGGCGTCACCTGCGCCGTGACCGTCGGCGCCGGGCTGCTGCAGATCCTCTTCGGCCTGCTGCGGGTCGCGCGCGCCGCGCTGGCCATCTCACCCGCGATCGTCCACGGCCTGCTGGCCGGCATCGGCGTGACGATCGTGCTGGGGCAGCTGCACGTGGTGCTCGGCGGCCGCGCTCAGGGCTCGGCGTTCGCGAACCTCTCGGCGCTGCCCGGGCAGGTCGTCGGCCACCACGACGAGGCCGTGCTGATCGGCGTGCTCACCGTCGCGATCCTGGTGCTGTGGCCGAAACTGCCCGCGGCCGTGCGGAAGGTCCCGGGGCCGCTGGCCGCTGTCACGGTCGCGACCGGGCTGTCGGTCGTGACCGGGATGACGTTGCCGCGCGTGGACCTGCCGGCCGCGCTGCCGTCGTTCGGGTTTGTGCCGCAGTTGCCGTCCGGCGGCTGGGGCGGGGCGGCGTTCGCGGCCCTCACCGTCGCGCTCATCGCAAGTCTGGAAAGCCTGCTGTCGGCGGTGTCGATCGACAAGCGGCGTGGTGGCCGGCTCACGGACCTCAACCGCGAGCTGATCGGCCAGGGCGCGGGCAACATCGCGTCCGGCGCGCTCGGCGGGCTGCCCGTGACCGGCGTGATCGTGCGGACCATGACCAACTTCGAAGCCGGCGCGAAGACGCGGGCCTCGGCGCTGCTGCACTCGTGCTGGATCCTCGGGTTCTGCCTGCTGCTCACCGGCGTGCTGCGCTACATCCCGCTCGCCGCGCTGGCCGGGCTGCTCGTGTACGTGGGCGCGAAGCTCGTGAACCTGCCGGCGCTCAAGGAAGTGCTGCGCCACGGCGACATCGCGGTGTACGCGGTGACGCTCGTCGGTGCGGTGTTCGTGAACCTGCTGACCGGTTTCGCGGCGGGGGTGCTGCTGGCGCTCGCGTTCATGCTGCGCCGCATGGTCCACTCCGGCGTGCACGTGGAGACCGGCGAAGCCCGCACGCGGGTGGTGATCGAGGGGGCGCTCACGTTCCTTTCCGTGCCCCGCTTGACGAACGTGCTCGCCGACGTGCCCGAGCGCGCCGATGTGACGCTCGAGCTGCTCGTGGACTACCTCGACCACGCGGCGTTCGACTGCTTGCGCGGCTGGCAGCAGGCCCACGTGAAGGCGGGTGGCGCGGTGACCGTCGACGAGATCGGGCACCCCTGGTACGGCCGCGGCAGCACCGGTTCGCCGACCGTGCGCCGAAGCCTTGCCGCGCGGGTGCTGCCGCGCTGGCTCGCGCCGTGGTCGCAGTGGCAGGCCGAACACGTCTCGGTGCCCGGTCCGCGCTCGCCGCTCTCCGTCGGCGCGGCGGAGTTCCAGCGCCGCACCGCGCCGCTGCTGCGTGAGACCCTCAGCGGCCTCGCGCACGGCCAGCACCCGCACACCCTGTTCATCACCTGCGGCGACGCGCGGATCGTGCCCAACCTCATCACCACGTCCGGCCCGGGTGACCTGTTCGCCGTGCGCAACATCGGCAACCTCGTGCCCCCGGCCGGCGCCGCCGGCGACTCCTCGGTGGCGGCAGCCGTCGAGTACGCCGTGGGCGTGCTGAAGGTGCCCGAGGTCGTGGTGTGCGGCCACTCCTCCTGCGGCGCGATGAAGGCACTGCTCGGGTCCGCCCCCGAAGGGCTGGCGGGCCTCGGCACCTGGTTGCGCCACGGCGAACCCACCCTGCGCCGCCGCGCTTCGGAGCCGGCCCTGCTCCTGGCGGGGAGCCGGCCTGCCGCCGAGGCTGACCAGCTGGCGCTGCACAACGTCGTGCAGCAGCTGGAGCACCTGCGCACCCACCCCGTCGTGGCCGCCGCACTGGACCGCGGAGAGCTCACGTTGACCGGGATGTACTTCGACGTCGGGGCCGCCCAGGTGTCCCTTCTCGACGACCAGCGGCGCGGGTTCGTGCCGGCGGGGTCGATGGCGCACTGACCGGTGGGCCGGTGCGCTCACCCCGCACCGGCCTGCCAGCCGCAACCCAAGAGCGCAAGCCAAGAGTGGGGTGTCCGATAAAAATTCATGCCATCGAGTGAGACATAGCGGACATTTCACCCACATTCGGGTTACCTGGTGATCATGAGTCGACTTGCCGTGTTGCGCCACGACGTGCCCGCCTCGCTCGTGGTGTTCCTGGTGGCCGTGCCGTTGTCGTTGGGGATCGCGCTCGCGTCCGGGGCGCCGATCGTCGCCGGGTTGATCGCCGCCGTGGTGGGGGGTGTGGTCGCCGGGGCGCTCGGCGGCTCGCCGTTGCAGGTCAGCGGGCCCGCGGCGGGGCTGACGGTGATCATGGCCGAGACGATCGCGACCTTCGGGTGGGCGGTCACGTGCCTGATCACCGTGCTGGCCGGGGCGTTGCAGGTGCTGCTGGGGCTCAGCCGCATCGCGCGCGCCGCGCTGGCCATCTCGCCGGCGATCGTGCACGGGATGCTCGCGGGCATCGGCGTGACGATCGTGCTGGGGCAGCTGCACGTCGTGCTCGGCGGGAGGGCCCAGAGCTCGGCGCTGGACAACATCGCCGAGCTGCCGGCGCAGATCGTGGCGCACCACGACGCCGCGGCGGTGATCGGGCTGCTCACCATCGTGATCCTCGTGGGCTGGCCGCGGTTGCCCGCCGCCGTGCGCAAGGTGCCGGGGCCGCTGGCGGCGATCGCGGTGGCGACGGTCGTGTCGCTGGTGGCGGGGATGACGTTGCCGCGCGTGGAGCTGCCCGGTGACCTGCTGCAGGTCCGCTTCGCGCCGCAGCTGCCCGGCGACGGCTGGACCGACGTGGTGCTGGCGGCGGCGACCATCGCGTTGATCGCGAGCGTGGAGAGCCTGCTCTCGGCCGTCGCCGTGGACAAGCTGCACACCGGGCCGCGGGCGAACCTCGACCGCGAGCTCGTGGGCCAGGGCGCGGCCAACCTGGTGTCCGGCGCGCTCGGTGGCCTGCCGGTGACCGGCGTCATCGTGCGCAGCTCCACCAACGTCGCCGCCGGGGCGAAGTCGCGCGCGTCGGCCGTGCTGCACGGGGTGTGGGTGCTGGTGTTCGTGGTCGCGCTCGCGGGCCTGATCGAGAACATCCCGCTGGCCGCGCTCGCCGGCCTGCTCGTGCACGTCGGCGTGAAGCTCGTGAACCCCGGTCACCTCAAGCAGGTCCTCCGCCACGGTGACCTCGCGCTCTACCTCGTGACGCTCGCCGGCGTGGTCGTGTTCGACCTGCTCACGGGGGTGCTCGCCGGCATTGCGCTGGCGATCCTGCTCGTGCTGCGCCGCACCGTGTGGACGGGCGTCCACGCCGAGCGCGACGGCGACGAGTGGCGGGTGGTCGTGGAGGGCGTGCTCACGTTCCTGTCGGTGCCGCGGCTGTCGAAGGTGCTCGCCGCGGTGCCGGCGGGCACGGTCGTCACGCTGGAGCTCGTGGCCGACTACCTCGACCACGCCGCTTTCGAGAGCCTCACGAGCTGGCAGCAGGCCCACGAACGCGCCGGCGGCACGGTGATCGTCGACGAGGTCGGCCACCCGTGGTTCGGCAAGGGCAAACAGGGCACGCCCACGCTGCGGCGCACGGCGGCCGCGCGCGGGGTGCCGCGCTGGCTCGCGCCGTGGTCGGACTGGCAGGCCGTGGACGTGCGGCTGCCGGGCCAGCGCACCCACCGCGGCGCC
Organism: Amycolatopsis sp. NPDC004368; assembly: GCF_053602515.1. Taxonomy (NCBI): domain Bacteria; kingdom Bacillati; phylum Actinomycetota; class Actinomycetes; order Pseudonocardiales; family Pseudonocardiaceae; genus Amycolatopsis; species Amycolatopsis sp. NPDC004368. The sequence goes on from NZ_JBSGDT010000006.1 coordinate 49,486, forward strand.
ACGGAGTTCCAGCGCCGGGCCGCGCCGCTGCTGCGCGACACCCTCAGCGGCCTCGCCGACGGCCAGCGTCCGCACACGCTGTTCATCACCTGCGGCGACTCGCGGATCGTGCCCAACCTGATCACCACGTCGGGGCCGGGGGACCTGTTCACGGTGCGCAACATCGGCAACCTCGTGCCGCCGGCGCAGGCCGACCCGTCGATGAACGCCGCGGTCGAGTACGCGGTGGGGGTGCTGCACGTGCGCGAGATCGTGGTGTGCGGGCATTCCTCGTGCGGTGCGATGGGCGCGCTCGCCGACGGGCCGTCCGCGGGCACGGCGCTGGCCGGCTGGCTGCACCACGCCGAGCCGAGCCTGCGCCGCCGGGGCCCGGTCACCCTCGGGGGCGAGCCGCCGGCCCGTGAGCCCGACCGGCTGGCGCTGCACAACGTGCTGCAGCAGCTCGACCACCTGCGTGCGTACCCGCTGGTCGCCGAAGCCGAGGCGCGCGGCGAACTGCTGCTCACCGGCCTGTACTTCGACGTCGGCGCGGCGCAGGTCTACCTGTCCGACCCGGCGGCGGGTGCGTTCACCCCGGCGGGCACGCCCGTCACACCACATCGTGGGTGATCCCACCCGGACGTGGTGCGCACGTGGTCCGGGTGACTAAGTTGATGGCCCGTGACCATGCTGGTGATGACGGGGACCGGGACCGAGGTCGGCAAGACGATCACCACGGCGGCGATCGCCGCGCTGGCGCTCGCGCGCGGACAACGCGTGGCCGTGCTCAAGCCGGCCCAGACCGGGGTGCTGCCGGGCGAGGCCGGTGACCTCGACGAGGTCGTGCGGCTCGCGGGTAAAGACGTGACCACCCGTGAGCTGCGGCGCTACCCCGACCCGCTCTCTCCCGAGGCGGCGGCGCGGCGCAGCGGCCTGCCGACGCTGGGCCCGGGCGAGATCGCGGCCGCCGCGACCGCGCTCGACGCCGAGCACGACCTCACGCTCGTGGAGGGCGCCGGCGGCCTGCTGGTGCGCTTCGCGCCCGACGGCACCGGGCTCGCCGACGTGGCGTGGGCCCTGGGCGCGCCGATCGTGATCGTCGCCCAGCCGGGCCTCGGCACGCTCAACGCGACGGCGCTGACGGCGGAGGTCGCCACACGGCGCGGCCTCAACGTCGCGGGTGTGGTGGTCGGCGCGTGGCCGGCCGAGCCGGACCTCGCGTCGGTGGAGAACCTCCAGGACCTGCCCACCGCGGCCGGCGCACCCCTGCTGGGGGTGCTGCCCGGGGGGCTGGGCACGGCCGATCACGATACGTTCGTGGGACGGGCGCGCGCCGGGCTCTCGCCGTGGTTCGGCGGGGAGTTCGACCCCGAGGCTTTCACCCGGGGCGCTTCCCTGAACAAGTGACGGGTGTCGCAGCCCGGGTGGCGGGCTGTCGGGCACCATGACGGTGACCACGCCCGGATGGAGTCGACAGACAGGAGACGTCGTGACCGCAGTGGCGGGAAAGCCGGCCCAGGACATTTCGGACGTGCTGGCCGTGGCGCGCGAGCAGGTGCTCGAGCGCGGTGTCGGACTGTCCGAGGAGCAGGTGCTGGCCGTGCTCCGGCTCCCCGACGAGCGGCTCACCGAGGCGCTGCAGCTAGCGCACGAGGTGCGCATGCGCTGGTGCGGCCCGGAGGTCGAGGTCGAGGGCATCGTGAGCCTCAAGACCGGCGGCTGCCCCGAGGACTGCCACTTCTGCTCGCAGTCCGGGCGGTTCCCCTCGCCCGTGCGCTCGGCGTGGCTCGACATCCCCGGCCTGGTCAAGGCCGCGCGGCAGACCGCCGAGACCGGCGCGACCGAGTTCTGCATCGTCGCCGCCGTGCGCGGCCCTGACAAGCGGCTGCTGTCGCAGGTCCGTGAAGGCGTACAGGCGATCCGGGCCGACGGCAACGACATCCAGATCGCGTGCTCGCTCGGCATGCTCACCCAGGACCAGGTAGACGAGCTCGTCGAGATGGGCGTGCATCGCTACAACCACAACCTCGAGACGGCGCGCTCGCACTTCCCCGACGTGGTCACCACGCACTCGTGGGAAGAGCGCTGGGACACCCTGCGGATGGTCGCCGAGGCCGGCATGGAGGTCTGCTGCGGCGGCATCATCGGCATGGGGGAGACGGTCGAGCAGCGCGCGGAGTTCGCCGCGCAGCTCGCCGAGCTGAGCCCGCACGAGGTGCCGATGAACTTCCTCATCCCGCAGCCGGGCACGCCGTACGAGAACTTCGAGATCGTCGAGGGCAAGGACGCGCTGCGCACGGTCGCGGCGTTCCGGCTCGCGATGCCGCGCACGATGCTGCGCTTCGCCGGCGGCCGTGAGCTGACCCTGGGCGACCTGGGCGCGGAGCAGGGCATGCTGGGCGGGATCAACGCGATCATCGTCGGCAACTACCTGACGAACCTCGGCCGGCCCGCGAGCGCGGACCTGAAGATGCTCGACGAGCTGAAGATGCCGGTCAAGGCCCTCAGTGACAGCCTCTGACGCACTCACCGATCCACCCGCCTACTGCGTCCACTGTGGACACGCCTCGCCCGGCGGTGCCGATCACGACGCCTGCCACAACCCGCGCACGGCGCTCGAACCACCGCGGTTCTGCGTGTTCTGCGCCCGCCGGATGGTCGTCCAGGTGACGCCCGTCGGCTGGACGGCGCGCTGCAGCCGCCACGGCGAGACCGCCAGTGGTTGACCGCGGGTGCTGACCGGTTACGCTCGGTCCGCACAAACGCAGGGGAGGGAGTCCCGGGTGGTCGATTCCGCGGGCAAGGCAGCACACCGCTCGTCCGCCGTGGGCGACGCCTGGTCGGTGCCGAACCTCTTCCCCCCGCACCGGGCGCGGCCCAAGGTCGTGGTGAAGGCCGACCTGCTGCCGGCGGTGAGCGTGCTCTCGACCGCGGGCCTGCTCGGCATCCCGCTGGGCTGGCTGTGGTCGCTGATGGCCCCGCCGCAGCGCATGCGCGTGGTCAGCACCCAGGACCCGCCCGTGCCGCTCGAACTGGAGAGCTGGCACCGCTTCGACGACCTGGCGATCTACGGTTTCCTGGCGCTGGCCACGGGCCTGGTGATCGGCGTGGTCGTGTGGCTGATGCGCGAACGCCGGGGCCCGGTCGTGCTCGTGGCCGCCGCCGCGGGTGCCGCGCTGGCGGGCTGGCTCGGCACGCAGGTCGGGTCGGCGTTCGTGAATTCGAAGTACGCCATCGACACCCCGCCGGCCCTGGGCGCGGTGATCACGCAGGCACCGCAGCTCGAGTCCGGCTGGATCTGGCTGGCCGCGCCGCTGGTGACCACGCTGGTGTACGCGCTGCTGGCGGCGTGGAACGGCCGTGAGGACCTGGGCCGGCGCCTCGGGTGAGGGCGCTCAGTTGAGGTTGGCCGGCTGGGAGTAGTCGGCGATCTCCGTCGGCGGCAGCGGCACGGCGCTGAGCGTGTCCAGGAACCACGTCTCGCGCGTGAGCAGCCGGCAGACGATGCGCAGGCGCCGCAACGGGTGCGTCTCCTCGAGCAGCAGCTGGCGGTCTTCCAGGGGCAACAGGCAGTCGGCGGCGAGCTGGTAGGCGAGCGCCGTGACGTCGGCGTCGTCGTCCGGGGTGCTCCAGTCGTCGTCGTGCCAGGCGGCTTCGCAGTAGCGGCGGTGGGCCGTGCGCGCGACCTCGCCGAGGCGCTGCGCGGGCTCGGCCGCGCTGGCGGGCACGGCGTCGTCGGGCAGCCAGTCGACGGTGCCGATCAGGTAGGGAGCCGAGGTGGTGTCGAGCTCCCGGAGGCGGAAGCGGCGGGCGGCCTTGGTGACCACGTCGTAGCGGCCGTCCGGGAGCCGCTTGGCCTCGCGCAGCACGGTGCTGCAGCCCACGTCGTGCACGTGGTTCAGACCTTTGACCTCACGCACGAGCGGGGCGCGCAGCGCGATCACGCCGAACTCGCGCCCCGGCACCGAACCACCCACGAGGTCGGCGGTCAGCTGCCGGTAGCGCGGCTCGAAGATGTGCAACGGCAGGTGTGTTCCGGGAAGCAGCACGGTCTGCAGCGGGAACAACGGCAGCGTCGTTGTCCCGCTGGGGTTGCGCTCCTGATCCGGCTCGGTCACGCGTCCACCGTACGGGTACCGGGGCGCGCTCGCAGTCCGTCACCTCTTCGGCGGCGGCTTCAGGACCGCGAAGGGGTCCGTGATCTGCATCCCTTTGCCCGCGAAGGAGAACAGCGCCGCCGGGCGGCCGCCCGCGCGACCGGGTGAAGCCGTGTCACCCGTGGGCGCGAGGAGCCCCCGGCGGGCGAGCACGCGCTGCAGGTTGGTCGCGGACACCCGGTAGCCGAGTGCGGCCGAGTAGAGCCCGCGCAGCGCGGAAATCGTGAACTGCTCGGGCGCGAGCGCGAACCCGAGGTTGGTGTAGCTGAGCTTCGAGCGCAGCCGGTCGCGGGCACGCAGCACGATCGCCTCGTGGTCGAACGCGGTGCGCGGCAGTGCCGTCACGTCGTGCCACTGCGTGTCCTCCGGCACCTCGGGGTCGACGTCCGAGGGCACGAGCCCGAGGAACGCCGTGGCCACCACCCGCGGCCCGGGCACGCGGTCGGGCGCGCTGAACACCGAGAGCTGCTCCACGTGCTTGAGCTGGCGCACGTCGACCTTCTCCGCGAGCTGCCGGCGGATCGACGTCTCCACGTCCTCGTCGGGCCGCAACCGCCCGCCCGGCAGCGACCACCGGCCCAGGTGCGGGTCGAGCGCGCGCTGCCAGAGGAGCACGCGCAGTGTGTCCGAGCGCACTTGCAGGACGGCGCACAGAACCTCGTGGGCCAGGGGGGCCTGGGTGTTAAGATGACTCCGCACGGTTTTCGATTATAAGGCGAAAACCCGTCGACGGTCCAGGAGGGCCAGACATGACCACCACGCTTGAATCGGACGCCGCCGAGCAGGATCTGACGCCGTACGGCGGGGTCGAGGCGAACGCGGACTGGGCGGCAGAGGTGCGCGCGCTCGCTCGCCAACGCGACGCGGTGCTGCTGGCGCACAACTACCAGGTGCCCGAGATCCAGGACATCGCCGACTTCACCGGTGACTCCCTTGCGCTGAGCCGCATCGCGGCGAGCAGTGACGCGTCCACGATCGTCTTCTGCGGCGTGCACTTCATGGCGGAGACCGCGAAGATCCTGGCGCCGCAGAAGACGGTGCTGATCCCCGACGCGCGGGCCGGCTGCTCACTCGCCGACTCCATCACCGGTGCCGAGCTGCGGGAGTGGAAGGCCGAGCACCCGGGTGCGGTGGTGGTGTCGTACGTGAACACCACGGCCGAGGTGAAGGCCGAGACGGACATCTGCTGCACGTCGTCGAATGCGGTCGACGTGGTGGCCTCAATCCCCGCTGACCGAGAAGTCCTGTTCCTGCCCGACCAGTTCCTCGGCGCGCACGTGAAGCGCACGCTGGGCCGGGAGAACATGCGGGTGTGGGCCGGGGAGTGCCATGTGCACGCCGGCATCAACGGCGCCGAGCTGGCCGAGCGTGCGGCCGAGAACCCCGACGCCGACCTGTTCATCCACCCCGAGTGCGGCTGCGCCACGTCGGCGCTCTACCTCGCGGGCGAAGGCACCGTGGCGCCGGAGCGCGTGAAGATCCTGTCCACGGGCGACATGGTGACCGCCGCGCGCGACACGAAGGCGCGCTCGGTGCTGGTCGCGACCGAGATCGGCATGATCCACCAGCTGCGCAAGGCCGCGCCGGAGATCGACTTCCGCGCGGTGAACGACCGGGCCTCGTGCCGGTACATGAAGATGATCACGCCGGCCGCGCTGCTGCGGAGCCTGCGCGAGGGTGCCGACGAGGTCCACGTGGACCTCGACACGGCCGCCCGGGCGCGCGCTTCGGTGCAGCGGATGATCGAGATCGGGCAGCCCGGCGGCGGCGAATGACCACGCCGGTTAACGCTTCTCAGGCGAAAACCCCGATGTGGGAAGCCCGGGCGGACCTGGTCGTGGTGGGCAGCGGGGTGGCCGGTCTGACGGCCGCGCTGCGCGCTCAGGAGCTCGGGCTCCACGTGCTCGTGGTGACCAAGGCGGCGGTGTCCGACGGCAACACGCGCTGGGCCCAGGGCGGCGTCGCGGTGGTGCTGGAAGGTGAGCACGACCTCGGCGACTCGGTCGCGAAGCACGCCGAAGACACCTTCACGGCGGGGGCCGGGCTGTGCGACGAGGACGCGGCGCGCTCGATCATCGACGGCGGGCCCGCGGCCGTGGCGCGGCTGCGGGCCGAGGGCGCGAAGTTCGACGCCGGGGCCGAGGGGCTGGCAAGGACTCGCGAAGGCGGCCACAGCGCGTTCCGCGTGATCCACGCGGGCGGCGACGCGACGGGCGCCGAGGTGGAGCGCACCCTGGTGGCGCAGGCGGGCGACCGGCGCGTGCCGGTGCTGGAGCACCACATCGCGGTCGACGCTTTGCTCACGCCCGTGGGTGAGGTGGCGGGGGTGACCGTGCTGGACCGCGACGGTGTGCCGGGTGTGGTGCGGGCTTCGGCCGTGCTGCTGGCCAGCGGTGGGTTCGGGCAGCTCTACCAGGCCACGTCCAACCCGGAGATCGCGACCGGAGACGGGCTCGCGCTCGCGCTGCGGGCCGGCGCGACCGTGGCCGACGTCGAGTTCGTGCAGTTCCACCCCACCGTGCTCTACACGCCGGACGCGCGTGGCCGCTGCCCGCTCGTGACCGAGGCGGTGCGCGGAGAAGGCGCGACGCTCGTCGACGGCGCGGGGGCATCGGTGATGGCGGGGGTGCACCCGCTGGGCGACCTGGCGCCGCGTGACGTCGTGTCGGCCGCGATCACGCGGCGGATGGCGCTGGCGCCGGGTGGGGTCGACGACCACGTTTTCCTCGACGCCACCGGCATTTCCGGCTTCGCGCGGCGCTTCCCGACCGTGCACGCGGCGTGCGCGGTGCTGGGCCTCGACCCGGCCGTGGACGCGATCCCGGTGACTCCTGCGGCCCACTTCGCGTGCGGCGGTGTGGTGACCACTGTGGACGGACGGTCGAGTGTGACGGGGCTGTACGCCGCCGGTGAGGTGGCGCGCACCGGGCTCCACGGGGCCAATCGGCTGGCGTCCAACAGCCTGCTCGAAGGCCTGGTCGTGGGGCACCGCGTGGCCGGGGCCGTGGCCACGGACCTGGCGGCCGGCCGGTTGCCGGATCCGTCGCGGGGCCGGGTGCCTTCGCGCACGTCGGCGCCGGCGGCCGACCGCGACGCCCTGCAGCGCGTGATGAGCCGCTACGCCGCGATCGGCCGCGACGCCGACGGCCTGGCGGCGGCGGGTTCCGTGCTGGACCTGTCCACCCAGGACAGTCCGTTGTGGACGCACGCGGCCGTCGAGGATGCCGCGCTCACGGTGGTGGCGCAGGCGTTGCTCGCGGCGGCCGCGCGGCGCACCGAATCGCGGGGCTGCCACGTGCGGTCCGACTTCCCCTCGCGGGACGAAGGCCGGCGGCGCAGCCAGCTCATCCGGCTCAGCCCCTCCGGCCAGCCGGTGCTGGCCGACCCGATCGCCCTGGAAGGTGCGGCATGACCGAGTTCTTCCCCTTTTCCGAAGCCGTCTCGCGTGCCCTCGTGGATGCGGGGCTCGAGGTGGCCGATGTCCGGCGCGTGGTGACCACGGCGCTGGAGGAGGACCTGCGCTACGGCCCGGACGCCACCACCGCGTCCACCGTGCCGGCCGACGCGCGGGCCGTGGCCGAGCTGACCCCGCGTTCGCCGGGTGTGCTCGCCGGTGTGCCCGTGGTGCTGGCGGTGTTCGACGCCGTGCTGGGCGAGGACTACGAGGTGGTCTCCGCGCTCGCGGACGGTTCGCGGCTCGCGGCGCGGGAGCCCGCTCTGGTCGTGCGCGGTCCGGTGCGCGGCCTGCTCACGGCCGAGCGGACGGCGCTGAACCTCGTGTGCCGGCTCTCGGGCATCGCGACCGCGACGGCCGTCTGGGTGTCCGAAGTGGAGGGTTCGGGCACGGCGATCCGCGACACCCGCAAGACGACGCCGGGTCTGCGGTTGCTGGAGAAGTACGCGGTGCGCTGCGGCGGTGGCGTGAACCACCGCATGGGTCTCGGCGACGCCGTGCTGATCAAGGACAACCACGTCGTCGCCGCGGGTTCGGTCACGGCGGCGCTGGCGGCCGCGCGCGAGCACGCGCCGGAGCTGGCGTGCGAGGTCGAGGTGGACGATCTGGCGCAGCTGGAAGAAGCGCTCGCCGCGGGTGCCGACGAGGTGCTGCTCGACAACTTCACGCCGGCGCAGTGCAAGCAAGCCGTGGCGCGGCGCGACGCCGTGTCGCCGAAAACGCGGCTGGAATCCTCTGGTGGCCTCACCCTCGACCGTGCTAAGGCCTACGCCGAGTCCGGTGTGGACTTCTTCGCGGTGGGGGCGCTCACGCACTCCTCGCCCGCGTTGGACCTCGGGATGGACCTGCGCTGAACCTGTTGCCGCGGCGCCCGCTCGACTAGAATCCCGTTGTCGGACAGCGAGATTCTCCGGGAGGGTGCCGCGGTGAGGTGGCCAGCCGTCGTCGCCGTGGCCGGTTTGGTCTGGAGTGCCTCGGTGGGTTTTGCGGGGTCCGCGAGCGCGGTGGGGGCGTGCGCGAACCCGTCCGGCACCTACACCGGCGCTGTGTCGTGGGGACAGCGGATCGTCGATCCGCCTCGTCTGTGGCCCCTGTCCCGCGGAGACGGCCAGGTCGTGGCCGTGATCGGCACCGGCGTCGACGCGCAGAACGCGCAGTTCGCCTCCGGACAGGTCTTGACCGGGCCGGGCACGGCACCGTCGGACTGCGACGGCCGCGGCACGATCGCCGCCGGCATCGTCGCCGCCCAGCCCTCGGGTGACACCACCTTCGTCGGCGTCGCTCCCGGCGCGAAACTCCTGCCGCTGCAGTACGTCGACCCGTCCGCCCACGACGGCGGCGATCCGGGCGCGCTGGCCTCGGCCCTGGACACGGCGGTGGACCGCGGCGCCGGCGTGCTGCTGATCGCCGTGCCCGCCGCGTCCGACAGCCCGGCCCTCGACGCCGCCGTGTCCCGGGCCCGCGCCCGCGGCGCCGTCGTGGTCTCCGCGGCGGCCGCCACCCAGCAGGGCGCGCGGAGTTTTCCGACGGCGTCGGCCGGGGTCCTGGCGGTCGGCTCCACCAACCAGGCCGGCGCCCCGGTCCAGACCGAATCCGGCGACTACCTCGGCATCTCCGCCCCGGGCGCCGACCTCGTCAGCACCTCCGCCGGCGCCGGTGGCACCGTCGCGCACCGCTGGCCCCTCACCGACCCGGGCCTGGCGGCCGCCTACGTCGCCGGCGTGGCCGCCCTGGTGCGCGCCGCACACCCGGACTTCACCGGCGACCAGGTCGTCACCCGCCTGACGCTCACCGCGTCCCGCCCCCCGTCGGGCGCCCACGACCCCCGCCGCGGCTGGGGCGTGGTCGACGCTTATGCCGCGGTGTCGTCGACACTGCCGGCCTCCGTTGCGGGGCCTGGTACCGCGCCCGCTGCGGTGGCCGTTCCCGTCGTCGTCCCGGCCGCACCTCCGGCCACAGCTCCGTCGAACACCCCGGCGGCCGCGATCGCCCTGGGCGGCGTCGCCCTGGCGGCGACCGCGGGCGTCGCGGTCGCGACGGTGCGCCGGGGCCGTCGGCGCTCCTGGCGCCCCGCCCGCTTCGACTCGCAGGTTCCGCGCGGCTGAGGTTCGGGACCGAGCGAGCAGGTCAGGCGGGTGTCACGTGGCGCGTTGAGCCGATGATTGCCACTCCGTTGCCCGCGGGATAGGTGCACGGTGAGATCCGCGCCATCACCGTCCAGTACCCGCTGCGGCCGCTGCGGCTCGTGGCGGGCTTCTTGCCTCGGGGGCCGCTGACGCTCCTGCACCGCCCCACCCAACGCGGCGTTGGTCGGGGTAGGGCGTACCGAATGCGGGGTGGGTTCAGGCGGGGGTCACGCAGCGCGTCGACCCGATGATCGCCACCCCGTTGCCCGCCCGGGTCACGTGCACGGTGAAATCCGCGCCATCACGGTGAAACCGCGCGATCAGCTCCCGCGGCGTGCTGCGGTCCTGGGCCTGCCACCCGGCGGCCTCCAAGGACGGCAGCACCGCTTCCGCCAGCCTGTTTTCCGCGTCGTGGGTGGGGGTGAGGTGCACGCCGTACTGCCAGCAGACCAAGGTGCCCGGGTGGGCGGGGTCGCAGTCGAGTTCGCCGGCGACCGTGGGGGTCACGTGGGGGCCGAAGGTGGCGGCGACGTCGTCGATGACGGCGGTGAGCTCGTCGGCCAGCAGGGGGAGGGTCATCGCTGGACTCCCGGGACCGTCGTGAGCGCGCCGCCGGTGAGGACGCCGTAGATGTTGGTCCACGAGTCGGAGCCGGGTTTCAGCACGTCGCTGTGCGAGGACAGGCCCCAGAGTTCGTTGCCGGCCGCGTCGTTGCCCGTGGCGAGGTCCGTGACGCCGGGGAACGTGTCGGGGTCGGCGCCGTGGCCGATGCCGGTCCATTCGGCGCCCCAGGCGTTGCCCTGGGCGAGCACGATGGGGTCGAGCGGCGCGGTCATCGAGAACCGCTGCACGCCGGCCTGGCTCGCGGGCAGGTCGGCCGGGCTCCACACACCGTGGCCCATGCCGGCGGACTCGACGTGCAGCACGCGATCCACGGCCAGCCCCTGGGAATCGGCCAGCCCGACGGTCGCGCCGCCGTAGCTGTGGCCGATGGCGGTGATCGTCGCGGCGCCGCCGGTCTGGGTGTCGACCTGGCCGCGCAGCTCGTCGCCGAAGGTCTTGAGGTCGGGGGCCATCGTCTGCGCGTAGCTCGCGTCCGGGCCTTCGACCAGCGGGTTCTGCGGGAAGTCGCCGTCGGCCCACACGACCGTCGCCGTGCGGCCCGTCGGGTCGGCGGCCACGAGGCTGCGGCCGAGGTCGGCGTAACCCTGGAAGTTGTCCAGCCGCGTGTTCACACCGGGCACGAACAGCCCGACGTTGCGCGTCCCCGGCTGGATCGAGCCCACGAGCTCGACGATCCGCCCGTCGGCGGTGGGATCGAACTTCAGGATCTGCCGGTTGTTCGCCAGGATGTCCTGGTACAGCGCGATTCGCCGCTGTGAACGAGCGATGTCGTCGGTGTCGCCGCCCGAAGACTGCAGCTGCTTCAGGTGCGTCTGCTCGGCCGTCAACGCGTCGGACACCTTGGTGCGGTTCGAGCTGATCGCACCGGCCCACGCCCCGCTCGCCGCCGCCCCGACGGGACCGCTCACCGCCGGCAGCGGGTCCTCCGGCAGCAGCGACCGGTACGACGCCGCCACCTGCTCGTCCGCGCGCCGGTAGCCGGCGGCCGACGCGGTGAGCCCGTTCTGCAGCACCTTCGCGCGCTGCACCTGAGCGTCGATCTTCTCGCCGAGCTCGCTCAGCGTCTTCTTGAGCGTGGCGGCGCAATCTGCCGAAGCCGAAACCTGGCCGAACGCCGTGGCGGGCACCGCAAGCCCGGCCACGGCCTTGCCCGCCGTCTCGAGCGCGCCCGCGCGCCCGCCCAGGTCCGCCGCGGCTGCGTCGAGCTGGGCGGGAGCGACCCGGTAACCCCCGGAGTCCACTGCAGCAGTCACCGAGCCGTCCTCCCTGTCAGTAGGTTTCCGGCTCTTCGCCGATCACCGACGGAGCCACGGGCGCCTGCTGGCCCCACACGTTCTCCGTCTCCACGAGCCACGCCGGGATCCGCCGGCCCGAACCCATGTCACTGCCGGCGCCCATGCCCATCGGCATCATGGGCATCATCGGCATCGCGCTCTTCGCCGCCGCGCCCGCGGCACCGGCCGCGCCGCCCGCGAGTCCACTGAGGACGTTCGACGCGCCGCCGTCGCCCGCGAGGCCGGAGTGCGCCGACGGTACGTCGCCGCCGCCGGAAAGCCCGCCACCACTGGGTATTCCGCCGCCGTCGAGCGGAGGAGCACCTCCGCCGCCGACCGGGATCCCGCCGCCGGCGCCGCCTTCGGTGCCCGCGCCGCCGCCGAGCTTCGTGCCCGGTTCCTCGTCCTTCTTGTCGTCGGAGTCCTTTCCGGACGCCCACGCGGGCACCTTCGGCATGATCGAGCCGAACCGCCCGAACGCCGCCGCCGACGCCGCGGCGAGCCCCGCCGTGAACATGTCGCCGAACAGCGGGCTGCCCGCGGTGGCCGGGTTCGAGCCCGCGACCCCCGTGGTGCCGGTGGTGGTGCCATCGTTCGGCAACGGGTGCGTGTCGCCCGGGGGGCCGAGCACGACACCCGAGCCGCCGAGCCCGTTGCTCGCCGCGCCGCCGCCGGACGCGCCGCCACCGGCCGGAGGGGCCTCCGGTGAGTCGAGGGCGTTGGGCGACACGGGAATCGAGTCCTCGGCGGCGGTGTAGTTGGTGGCCAGGTTCGTCATCACGACGATCGCCTTGGCGTGCGCGGATCCCGCCGCATTCGCGGCCTGCTGCTGCGCCTCGACGTTGGCGATGGCCTGCTGCCGCTGCTGGGCCGCGGCGGCCACGGTGGCCGGCGACGAGTCGGGCGGCAGCAGCGGCGGGTTCACGGCCAGCGCGACCTCGCCGGGGGAGATGTCCGGCACCGCAACCGGCGGCGGCATCTCGGCCTTGGCCTTCACGAGCGCGTCGGCCGCGTCCTCGAGCATGTGCTGCATGCCCTGCGCGGTCTGGGCGACCTTGCGGATGCCGCCGACGAGGTCGGTGATCATGTGCGAGTACTGGTCGGCCGCGCCGCCGGTCCACTCGCCCGAGAAGTCCGACAGCTCCTTCGACAGGTTCTCGGCCTGCTCGTGCAACCCGATCGCGGCGGAGTTCCACTGGTCGGCCGCGGCCTGGGCGCTGCTCGGGTCGCCGGCCTGCAACATCGCGTACAGCTGCTGGTGCGTGTACGCGGCGAAGTTGGTGTGCGCGCCGCTCATGCGTCCGTCCCCCCGTGGTTCGAGCTGCCGCCGGAGCCGAGGCCCAGCAGCGAAAGCAGCGGATCGAGCAGGCCGGTCTCACTGCCGGACTGGTGCAGGTCACCGGCCACCGACTGGTCGGCCTGGGCGTAACCGTCGGCGACGGTGGTGGTCACGTCCTGCGCGAATGTGATCGCGCCGCGGACCTGTTCGAGCAGCCCGCGCATTTCCGCGACCGCCGCGCGGTGGGCGTCGACGAGTGAGCCGGCTTCCCCGAACTCCCCGAACAGCAGCGGGTGGTCGCCGAGCGTGCTGAGGAAATCGTCGGGCTTGGACATCGCGTGGATCTGGGTTTCCAGCTCCCGCACGAAGTCCTTCAGCGATTCGAGGTGAACGTAGTACGACTGGTCCGGCATCGGTCCCGACCCTCTCGTGCGTATCGGACGCTGGAAAGCCGGCCGGCCGGTGCGAGCGGGGGGTTTCCCGCACCGGCCGACCGACGTCGGGAGCGGATCAGGCGAACAGACCCTGGTTGCGGTTCTCCAGCTGCGACTGCAGGTCGTGGGCGTCGCCCACCTTGCCGCCGAACTGCGCGATGATCGCGACGATGTCGGCGGTGGCCTGCCGCAGCCGCGTCTCGGCCGAGCGGGCGGCCTCACCGGCGGAGCTACCGGAGGCGTACCAGGTCGCCGTGATCGGCTGGAGGTTCTGGTGCAGCTGCTCGAGCTGCGAGGTCAGTGCCTTGGCCTTGGCGGCCAGCGACGCCGAGCTGTACTGCAGCGCGGCGAAGTTGATTTCGACGACGTCAGCCATCTTGCCGGTCCTCTCCGAAACTCAAAGGTTGAGGCGAGGGATCACCGACGAGCCCTCGAGGTTGTGGCCGACGCTCTGGAAGCTCTGGTGCACGTCCGAGTCGCCGGTGTTGTAGTTCGTGTGGCTCGTGTGCACGAGCTGCGACATGGTGTCGAGCTCCTTCACCGCGGCCTGCATCTTCTCCTGGAGCCGGCGCTGCAGGTCCCAGAACGCCACGGCCTGGTCACCCTTGTAGTTGCGCAGAGTCTCGGTGAGCTCCGACTCCAGGCTGGCCATGGTCGTCTTCGCGTTCGACGCGGTTTCCTCGAAGCCCTGGACGGCGCGCGTCATCGCAGCGGAATCTGCCTGGAATCCCGGACTGGACATGACGGGCCACCTCCTTCCCTCTCGCGGAAGATCCCGGTGCGCGAGAGGCTTGCCCCTGCCCGCGCGTTGTGAATGTCACGCTAGAAAACGAGAAGGTGTGGTCAAACGGCACAACTGCCGGTCGCTTTGACGGCACTATTACCTACACGCAGTGGGGCGTGCCCCACCGCGGGGACGGGGGCGCTCTCCAGTGCCCTTTTCCGCCGGCCTCGCGACGCTGGGCGCATGACAACTGGGGGAACAACCGCGGGGCGGCTGCACCGCCCGCTCGTGGTGCTGGCCGGGGCGATGGCGGTGCTGCTCGTGGTGTCGGCCGCGGGGCTGGTGTTCGATGATCGCACGCTCGTCAACGCGCCGTTGTGGGCGAAACCGTTCAAGTTCGCCGTTTCGGTGGGAATGTACGCCTTGACGCTCGCCTGGCTGCTCACCTTGGTGCGGCGCGGGCGGCGTGTGGGGTGGTGGCTCGGCACGGCGTTCGCCGTCGGCATCGGCGCGGACATGGCGCTGCTGGTGTGGCAGGTGGTGGGGCGCGGCCGGGCGTTGCACTTCAACCACGCGACCCCGGATGACTTGTCGATCAACAACTTCGTGGCCACCGGCGCGTTCACCGCCTGGAGTGCGACGGCGGCCGTGGTCGTGCTGCTGCTGTTCCAGAAGCTGCCGGACCGCGCCCTCTCCTCGGCGCTGCGCTGGGGAACGGCGCTGGCGGCGGTGGGGATGGGCTCGGCGTTGCTCATGTTCTCGCCCACGCCACAGCAGCGGGCCGTCATGTCCGAGGGCGTCCGCCCACCGACGGTCGGCGGCCACACGGTCGGTCTGGCCGACGGCGGACCCGGCCTGCCGGTGCTCGGGTGGAGCACGGCGGGCGGGGATCTGCGGATCCCGCACTTCGTCGGCATTCACGCGATCCAGGTGCTGCCGCTGATCGCGCTGGCTCTGGTGGCCCTCGCGCGGCGCTACCCGGTGCTGTTGTCGGATTTGGTGCGCCGCCGGCTGGTGTGGACCGCGGCCGCGGGTTACGCGGGACTGATGGCGCTGGTGACGTGGCAGGCGTTGCGCGGCCAGTCGATCGTCCGCCCGGACTTCTGGACGCTGGCGGCGGCCGCCGGGCTGATCGCCGTGGTGGCAGCGGGTGTGGGGCTGTCGTTGCGCTCACCGCGGGTGCACGTTCTGACGGAATTCTGAGATCTTGGGCGTAGGACTCGGTTCATGGTCTACCCGCAGTCACTGCTCGACGCGCTCGGTTCGGATCCGGACGCGGTGGCGTTCGAGCACGGCACCCGCCACGTCACGCGCGGTGAGGTGCTCGACTTGATCGGCCGGTTCACCGCCGGGCTGAGGGCCGCGGGGGTTTCGCGGGGTGACGGTGTCGGCCTGGCCACCGCCGTCACGCCCGAGGGCTGGGCCGCGCTGATCGCCGCGCAGGTGCTCGGGTGCCGCGCGGTCGGTATCCGGGCGGGCCTGCCGGCCGAGCACCTGCGTGCGGTGGTCGGCGACCTGAGCGTGGTCGTGGCGGACTCCGAAACCGCGGAGCTGCGGGAGGCGGCGTCGCGGCTGCTGCCGGTCGAGACGTTGGTGCGGGCGACGTTCGAGGAGCCGGTGCCGTGCGGGCGTCCCGAGGACATCGGGTGGGTCGTGTTCACCAGCGGCAGCACCGGATTGCCGAAGGGGGTCGCGTACAGTTTCGAGGCGCTGACCGCGCAGGGGATCGAGCACCGCCCGTCGGAGGACGCCGCGGACCTGGCCGACCGCTACCGCCGGTTCCTGTTGTTCGGCACCCTGACCAGCGCGGTGATGATCACGCACCTGCGCTCGTGCCTCCTGGCCGGCGGGACGGTCGTGATTCCGTCCGAGCTGCCGGACTTCCCGTGGATCCTGCCGCGACTGGACATCACGGCCGCGCTCACGACCGTTCCCCGGTTGTACCGGATCCTCGACGTACTGCGTGAGTCCACTGTGGATCTCAGCGGCGTCCGGATGCTGGTGGTGGCCGGGTCTCCCGTCGCGCCCGGGCTGATGGCGGAGGCGTTTTCCCGGGTGGGGCCGGGGATGCAGCAGGCCTACGGCCAGACTGAGGTGGGGAAGATGACCGTGCTGACCCCCACGGACGTCGCAGAGTTCCCGACCGCGCTCGGCTCGGTGGGGCGGCCGCTCGCCGGGGTCTCGATCTCGGTGCGGTCGGCCTCGGGTGAGGCCGTGCCGGCCGGTGTCTCGGGGGAGATCTTCGTGCGGACGCCGGGGCTTTTCTCGGGCTACTGGGGAAATCCCTCGCTGACCGCCTCGGTGCTCGCCGACGGCTGGGCCCGCACGCAGGACATCGGCCACTTCGACGCCGACGGTTTCCTGCACCTGACGGGGCGCACGCGCGATGTGGTGATCGTGAACGCGGTGATCCACTACACGGGACCGATCGAGCGTGCTCTGACCGTCGACGCCTCCGTGGACCAGGCTTACGTCGTCGCGGTTCCCGACGAGGGCACCGGGGAGCGGGCGCGAGCCTTTGTCGTCGCGGCCCCTGGCCACACGCCGGACCTGACCGCCCTGCACGCCATCGTGGCCGGCTTCGTCGGCGAGACGGCGGCGTCGGTGACGGTGATCGACGCGGTGCCGGTGGCGGCTTCGGGGAAGCCGGACAAGAAGGCTTTGCTGGGGTTGCTGGGTTAGCCGAAGGCTTTGCGAAGGGCGGCAACGTCGGCCAGATCGTGGGGCCGCGGTTCGTAACCCTCGTGGAACGCGAGCTGCTGCGCTGTCGAGATGCACGGCACGGTGCGGCCGCTGATGGTCCCCGTGGTGAAACAGTCCGCCGGATAGCGGAACAGGCCGCCGGCGGTGTCGGCGGCCTGGGTGGCGGAGCCGTCCGCCGCGAGGTGCAGCGGGTGCAGGTCGAGGACGGCGCCGTCGGGGCGGGTGAGGACGAAGCGGACCGGGCGGAAGTTCTCGGTCTCGGTGAAGTCGTGCAGTGCTGCGATAACGGCGGGTTCTTCGTCGGCGCGGTGCAGCAGGTCGAGGTCGGAGTGGTGGCGCGTCTGGCGGCCCAGCAATGCGTCGACGCCCCAGCCGCCGGCGAGCCAGAAGTTCCTCGACACAGGTCGCGTCCTGAATGCAAAGCAGCTCATCATCAAGATGATGGGTGACGTCCTGCTTGAAGCGGGATTTCGAGTTTTGCCTGATTACTCGGGAGGTGGGGCTTACGACTATCGAGTACTGGAAGCGCCGCGTGGCCCGGTGACCTGAGTCGAAGTCACCGTTAGGACTCCACCGGTTTCGTCCACGCCACCTGCACCAACCCAGTCCCGTGCCGACGTGACACCAACGTCCCCCGGCCCGGTGGCTGGGGCGAAGGCTTCACGTCGCCGAGCAACGGGCCCTCCTCCTTCGCTCCCGACATGATCAGTCCCGGCGAGCCCAGCTCCCGCACCCGCTGCAACACCGGCTCGTACAAGCCCCGCCCGGCGCCGCCCGAGGCGCGGGCGATGATGAGGTGCAGGCCGATGTCCCGGGCTTGCGGCAGGAATTCCAGCAGGGGCAACAGAGGGTTCTTGCCGGCAGTGGCCACGAGTTCGTAGTCGTCGATCAGCACGTACAGGTCCGGGCCCCGCCACCAAGAGCGCGAACGCAGCTGCTCCGGTGTCACATCCGGACCCGGAAGCCGGTTGCGCATCGCCGTCGCGCATTGGCTCACCAGATCCGTCAGGGTGTTCTCCGCGCCGGCGTAACCCAGCAGGTGCGGCTGGTCCACGGCGCCCAACAACCCGCGCCGGTAGTCGCCCACCAGCATCAACGCCTCGTCCGGGGTGAAGGTCGAGGAGATGCCCGAAGCCAACGCACGCAGCAAAGAGCTCTTGCCCGACTCCACGTCGCCGAAGGCCAGGAAGTGGGGGTCGGCGGCGAAGTCCAGTTCGACCGGGCGCAGGGTCGACTCCGCGATGCCCAGCACAACCCGCGACGAAGCCGGCAGTGACTCCAGCGGCACTTCCGCCGGCAGCAACCGCACCTGTGGAGCGCGGGCACCTGGCCAAGCAGCAGTCACCCGGCGCACCAGATCCAAGCCACCGGCACCGATGGTCTCCGGCCGCTGGTCACCATCCACCCGCGGAAGCGCGGACAGGAAGTGCAGCTTCTCGGCAGTCAGACCACGACCAGGACGGTCGGCCGGCACATTGAGAGCCACCTTCCGATCAATGGACGAATCCGCCGGATCACCCAGGCGCAGCTCGAAGCGCGTACCAATGGCGTCACGCAGCTGGGCCCGGATGCCGATCCACTGGTTCACCGTCACGATCACGTGGATGCCGAAACCCAGACCCCGCGCGGCGAGCCCGGTGATCTGCTCCTCCAGCTGCTCGTATTCCTGCCGAATCGTGGTCCAGTTGTCCACGAACAGGAACACGTCGCCGAATTCGCGGCCGTCCGTGCTCTCCGTCAACTCGGCGCGGCGGGAGCGGAAGGCGGCCATCGACTCGATGCCCTGGGCCGCGAAGAACTCCTCGCGTTGTTCCAGCAGCGTGGTCAGCTCGGCGACCACGCGGCGGCACCGCTGGGCGTCACGGCGGGTGGCGTAACCCGAGACATGGGGCAGGCCGGCGATGGGTGCGAGTGCGCCGCCGCCCATGTCCAGCACGAAGAGCTGCACCTCGGCAGGGGTGTGGGTCAGCGCGAGCATCGCCGCGATGTCCTTGAGCAAAGTCGACTTGCCGCTTTGTGGTGCGCCGACGATCAGGGCGTGGCCGGCCGCGCCGGAGAAGTCGGCCCAGAGCATGTCGCGGCGTTGTTCGAAGGGTTTGTCCACCAGGGCGACGGGGATGGTCAGCTTGCCGTTGCCGCCCCAGCCCAGGGGGCACAGGCCGCGCGCGGGATCGTCACCCAGAGGTGGCAGCAGCTGGTCCAAAGTGGGCGGTTCGGCCAGCGGCGGCAGCCAGATCTGGTGCGCGTCGGGACCGCGGCCCTCCAACCGGGACAGCATCGCGCCGATGATGGTCTCGCCCGAGCCAGAGCCGGCGCCGGAACCCGAGGGCAACGCAACCTCAGCCGTCGCCTGCACCGAAAGCGGCACCTCCACCGCCTCGAACGTGAACGGCAGCACCCCCACCTGCCGCCCGTCCTCCCGCACGATCGTGCTGCGCGGCGGCAGCTCCCCCGAGACATACGCCGCCTTGAAGCGCGTCAAAGTCTCGTTGTCCGACTTCAGGTACGCCGACCCCGGCACCGGCGGCAGGTGGTACGCGTCCGCCACCCCGAGCACCGCGCGGCTCTCCGAGGCGGAAAACGTCCGCAGCCCGATCCGGTACGACAGGTGCGAGTCGAGCCCCCGCAGCCGGCCCTCCTCGAGCCGCTGGGAAGCCAGCAGCAGGTGGATCCCCAGCGAACGCCCGAGACGCCCGATCGCCACGAACAGATCGATGAACTCCGGCCGCGACGACAGCAGCTCGGAGAACTCGTCGATGATCACCAGCAGCGACGGCAACGGCTGCAGCGCGACGCCATCCGCCCGGGCCTTCTCGTAGTCGCGCACGGAAGCGTAGTTGCCCGCCGCGTGCAGGAGTTCCTGGCGGCGCAGCAGTTCGCCGTTCAACGCGTCGGCCATGCGGTCGACGAGCGTGAGGTCGTCGGACAGGTTCGTGATCACCGCGCACACGTGCGGCAGCCCGGTCATGCCCGCGAACGTCGCGCCGCCCTTGAAGTCGATGAGCGCCAGGTTCAGCTTCTCCGACGAATGGGTCACGGCCAGCGCCGTCACCAAAGTGCGCAGCAGCTCGCTCTTGCCGGAACCCGTCGCGCCGATCACGAGGCCGTGGGGACCCATGCCGCCCTCAGCCGATTCCTTGAAGTCCAGCTCCACCGGCCGGCCGTCGGGGTTCACGCCGAGGGGAATGCGCAGCCGGTCGCGCGCCGCGCGCGGGGCCCACGTCATGGTGGTGTCGGTGTCGCGCGGGTCACCGATGCCGAGCAGCCCGGCCAGCCCGAACGTCGCCGACATCGGCTTTTCACTGACCACCGCCGTGCCCTGGTACAGCGGCGTCAGCGCGCGCGCGAGCGCCTCCGCGGCCCCGCGGTCGAGCAGGTCGGGGGTGCCGAGGAACCCCAGCCGGGCCTCGGTGCCGCCGTCGAGCACGACCATGCCCAGCTGGTCCGGGGCCACGTGCAGGCTCAAAAGCTGCTCGTTCGACGTCGCGCGCGGCTGTTCACCGCCGATCTCCAGCACCGTGATCCCGAGCCGGCCCTCCTCGGCGAGCAACCGCGGCTCACCCTGCGTGCCGCCGCCGTCGACCACGACCACCACGTGCGGCAGGTCCTGCGGCGCGCCCGGCCGTCGGGTGAACGCCGGGCGCTCGCCCAGGTCCGGGCCCAGCAGTTCCGCCAGCTCCACCGGCCCCGACGCCACGAGCCGGCGCCGCCCCGTGGCGTCCGTCAACACCGAAGCCGTGGCGTGCGGCAGCCACTTCGCCCAGTCCCAGTCGTGTCGGCGGTCCGGGTGCACGC
Organism: Amycolatopsis sp. NPDC004368; assembly: GCF_053602515.1. Lineage (NCBI taxonomy): Bacteria > Bacillati > Actinomycetota > Actinomycetes > Pseudonocardiales > Pseudonocardiaceae > Amycolatopsis > Amycolatopsis sp. NPDC004368. Next base: position 70,035 of record NZ_JBSGDT010000006.1, read on the forward strand.
AGAACGCCACGCGCAGGTCGGTGGGGGAGTGGAACGTCACCAGCTGCGCCAGCAGCGCCCGCACCATCGCCAGCACGTCAGGGCGCCGGCCCGAAAGCGTCGTCGCCGCGTACGAGCGCAGCGACAGGGAAACCGGCAGGCCCTCCACAGTGGAGTACGTGCGGATGAAGTACTTCAGGTTCGTCGACGACACCGGGTCGAGGTCTTCCAGCGGCACGGTCTGCGGCGCGCGCAGCGGCGTCGCGAGCGGCTGCGGGCCGCTGGCCGCGCGCACCAGCGCGAAGTGCCGGTCGCCGCGGCGGCGGTCCCAGTACTGGCCGGTCTCCACGTACGCCCACAGGTCGGCGGGGTCGGGTTGCTGCGCGACGAGCGCGGCGCGCTGCTCGTCGGCGACCGCGCGCACCTTCGTGCGCAGACCGGCGAGGTAGCGCTGGTAATCGCGGCGCTCCTCGTTGATCTGCGCCTTCTTGGCCATCCCGCCGCGCCCCAGCGACATCACGACCATGCCGCCCATCGCGGTCACGAACAGAGCGCCGAAGATCCAGGTCATCACCCCGCCGTCGCGTCCGATGTAGACGAACGACATCGCGCCCATGCCGAGCATCATCGGCAGGAACATCATGAGCTGCACGAGCCCGCCCGAGCCGCTCTTGGGAAGCATCGGCGGGGACTGCAGCATGATCTCCCCGGGCTGCTCGCCGAGCAGGTCGAGGCGGTCACGGGACAGGCTCATACCCCGTATTTTCGCCACCACCGCGGCCGTCCTGGTGGGTACTTTTGCCGTCCGCTCACAGCCGGACACGCTTTTACGCTCTGCCGAGCCCCCCCGCACGGGGGAGGCAGCACGCCGCTACCGGGAAGGAGAGCCATGGTCACCACCGGCGAGTACCGGGCGGAACCCGAGGCCATGCGCTCGATCGTGGGCAACGTCGGCGGCATCGTCGCCCACGGCATCAACGCGGTCTCCGACCTGGAGAAACTCGTGATCCAGCCGACGTCGTTCGCCTCCTTCGGCAGCGCGGTCGCGGCGGCCAACTCGGCCCTGCAGTCGACCCAGGTCACGGCCGTGCGCACGCTGCTGCAGCTGCTCCAGCAGGTCAACGGCCTGGTCAAGACCAGCGCCGACGCGTACCAGGCGGCCGACCAGGCCGCGGCGAGCGGCTACGGCGGCGGCACCTCCACCACGGCGGCGCCCACGTCGTCGATCTGGGGCACCCCGCACGCCGGCGAGCTCGCCACCATCGCGATCAACGACAGCGCCGGGGCCCACGGTGACCCGGGCTCGGTCGGCAACGTGCTGCGCTACCTCGGCGACGCCGACCTCGGCAAGCTCGGCGAGCACCCCATCACCGACGCCCGCTTCCACGGCGTCGCCGACTTCAACGACTGGCTCGCCGGAGACGCCGACAACCAGGCCCGGGTCGGCCTGATCGAGGTCTACTCCGGCACCGCCCGCACCTTCGGCGACGTGCCCGGTGGCGTGCACGCCGGCGATGTCGTGGTGGTCGAGCCCCTGCTGTTCGCCGACTCCGGCGCCGTGATCGGCGTGGCCGGCGACGGCGGTGCCCTCTACAACCACGGACTCGTCGATCCCGGGATCGACGGCCTGGCCAAGCTCAGCGTCTACCGGCCCGCGTCCGTCTGACTCCCGACTCCCGAGCGACTCCCGAGCAAGTGAGGTCCGATGCTGACTTTCCCGAACTCCAGCGCGATGGACGCCACGGCGTCCTCGGGTGGCCCGATCACCACGTTGCCGCAGATCGTCACCGGCCAGCCGGAGCAGATCGCGAAGCACGTGCTCGACCTGCTGCACAAGGCAAGCGAGTTCGCGTCGCTCTACACCGAGCTGAGCAAGGCGGCCGACCAGCTGGGCAAGGTGTGGTCCGGCACCGCGTCGGAGTCGGCGCTGAAGAAGATCACCGATTCGCTCGACCAGCTCACGAAGATCATCGGTGTGATCGAGAAAGGCGCGCAGCTGCTCGGCGTGTCCGGCACGCTCGTGAAGACGGCGCAGGAGGCCTACCGCTCGGTGGTCTCGGCGGTGAACCCCACCGTCGCGTCGCTCATGTCGAACTGGTGGACCTACGGCGCCGCCGTGGCGCTGTCCACGGCCACCAGCGCTTCGCTCAAGGCGTTCATCACGGCGATCGGCGCGCTGCTCAAGGCGCTCGGCGCCGGTGACCTGGCCAACCAGATCACGCAGGTCGCGCAGATCATCGGCGAGATCGAGAAGCTGTTCCACGGCGGTGACGCCGGTGCGGCCGCCGCGGCCGGGACCTCGGGCAACGCGGCCGTGTCGGGCACGCCGGTCACCGCGCCGGTGGCGCCGCCCTCGGTGGCGAGCGCGGCCGGCCAGCAGGCGATCGCGGGCGGCACCGGCGGGGGTACGCCGACCGGGCAGCCGTCGTTCACGAACTACACGCCACCCGCACTCGCCGGCACCGCGCCGTCCACCACGCCGATGAACCCGGTGACGGCCAACGGAACCCCGCTCGATCCGGCGAACAGCTGGATCGCCGTCGACCCGAGCACCACGGGCACCACCGGCACGACAGCTCCGAGCACCACGCCGATCGCACCCCCGACCGGCGGCACCGTCAGCCCGATCGCCCCCGGGGGTGCCGGGGAGGTCGTGATCCACACCGATCTCGCCACCGGCCAGTCGACGGTCGAGGCCCCCGCCGGGCAGGACCTCGACATCGACCTGGACCTCACCTACAACGGCCGGCACTTCCAGCAGCACGTGGACATCGACGCGAAGGGCGCCTGATGGCCGTCGACGCGTCCGGGGTCGTCAGCTCGGTCCTGTCGTCCTACCGCCGGGTGCTGGTCGAGTACCAGCGCCGGGTCACGGGCGACCCGGCGGCGTTGACCACCGCGTCTGAGCAGTGCGGCACACAGGCGTCGGCCGTCAACGGCAAGGCGACCGAGATCTCCCAGGCCGCCAAGGATCTGCACACCGACTGGGACGGCGCCGCCTACACCGCCTACGCCGCGGCCGCGCAGAAGTCCGCCGGCGAGCTCACCGAGGACGGCACGAAACTGGCCGACCAGGGCCGGCGGCTGGCGAAGGCCGCGCAGCTGCTGCAGTGGGCCCGCCAGGCGGTCGACTCCGTGCTCGCGCAGTTCGACCAGTACGGCGCCCAGCTCACCAGCCAGGCCAAGGCTGCAAACCCGAACGCCGTGGCCGCGTTCATCTCCGCCGCGCGCTCGCTCGGCGAACAGGCCGTCGCCATGGCGAAGCAGGTGGCCGAAGAGCTGTCCGAAGCGCTGGAGCAGCTCTTCCCTCCGGAGGGCGTCGGCCGGCTCGAACACGAGCTGGGCAAGTGGAGCACCGGTGCGTTGAGCTGGCTGGGCGGCGAACCGCTCGACGGTCGCAAGCGCCCGCGCACGGTGCCGTCGTGGTTCGGCAACTCCGGTTGGAAGAAGCTCACCTGGGACGGCCTCCAGGGCACGCGCGCGTCGAAGAAGGCCGACACGCCGTTCGGGCAACCGGAGCCGGAAACCTTGAAGGACAAGGCCTTCAAGAACACCGAGATCACCTACTACAAGACCCAGCACGAGCAGGACGGCTTTTCCCCGGAGTACGACGGGAAAATCACCTCCGAGGGCTGGGACGCCAAGGCCTCGGGGCACGCCCAGCTCGCCGCGCTCGACAAGAGCGTGGACGGCAAGCTCGAGTACGGCGTCGCGGAGGCGCAGGGCAAGGCGTCCGTCTTCGCGGGCGGCGAGGTGAGCGGTTCGGCGCAGTTCGGTGAACACGGGCTGGGGGTGCACGGCAACGCGTTCGTCGGCGGCAAGGTCGAGGGCGAGGTCTCGGCCGATGTCGCGGGCGTCGGGGTCGGCGCCAACGGCACGCTGCAGTACGGCCTCGGCGCTCAGCTCGACGGCCAGGCCGTGTACGACGCCGGGCACATCAAGGTCAACTTCAAGGCGGGTGTCGCGCTCGGCCTCGGCGCGGGTGTGGGGGCGAAGATCGACATCGACCTGCCGAAGCTGGGCCACACCATCGGCGAGTACGGCGGCGCGGCGGTCGACGCCGTCGGCAGCGCCGCGAACCAGGCGGCCGACTACGTCGGGCACACGTGGGACGACGCCGTGAACTACGTGGGGTCCTGGTAGTGGCCGCCGACACCGTCTCGCTCCCGCTGGGTTTCGACGTCCCCGAGGGGTGGACGCCGCTCGACCCGGCGGGGGCGGGCGCGCCCGGTGTCGCGTTCGTCGCCGTGCACCGCGAGCCCGGGTTCACGCCCAACATCACCATCGGCGTGCGGCAGCGCCCCGACCCGGCGACGCTCGCCGAGATCGCCGACGAGGCCGTGGAACGCCTGGGCCGCACCATGGCGCTGCTCGACGTGGTGCGCCGCCACGACGTCGGCAATCCGACCGCGCCCGGGCTCACGCAAGTGCTGCGCCTGCGCACCGGTGAGGGCACGGACCTGGTGCAGACGCAGGTGTTCCTCACCGTGCCGGGCGTCGACGGACCGGTCGGGCGAGTGGTGCTGGAGCTCGTCTTCACGGCCGAACCCGAGGCCGCGCAACGCCTCACCCCCGACTTCCGCCGGTTCGTCGCCAGCGTGCACGTCCGCCGGGAAACCCCCGCAGGAGAAGGAGAACAGCTGTGACCGACCCGTACGCCGTGCCGGACATGGACGAGCTGCTGGCGCAGGTCCGCCGCCAGACCGAGGAGGTGCAGCGCATCCAGCGCTCGGTCGAGGCCATGGAGGTCAAGGCGGCTTCGCGGCAGAACGAGGTCACGGTGTCGCTGCGCGGTGACGGCCGCTTCACCTCGATCGACATCGATCCGCGCGCGATCCGCGAGTACGACGCGCGCAACCTGTCGGAGATCGTGCTGGAGGCGGTGAACGCGGGCCTGCAGAAGCTGGCCGAGGCGAGCAGTGCGAAGTTCGCCCCGGTGATCGAGGCGTCCAGGTCCGTGCAGTGAGTGCGCCCGCGCTCGCCGGGTCGACCCGGCGCGTGACGATCGTGACGCCGCGCGCCCGCGTCGACGTGGCGCTGCCGCAGCAGAGCACGTTCGCGGAGCTGGTGCCGCAGCTCGTGCGGCTCGCAGGCGCGACCGGCCAGGCCGCGGCCGAGCACCCCGGGTGGGTGCTCTCGCGGCTCGGCGGCGCGCCGCTCGCGCTCGGGCTCACGGTGGCCGCCGCGCAGGTGCGTGACGGTGAGGTGCTGCACCTGACCCCGCGCGAACGCCCGCGTGGCCCGCTGCTGTTCGACGACGTCGTGGACTCGATCGCGAGCGTCGGCGACGCCGCTTCCACGGCGTGGGGCCCTCGGGTCGCCCGGCGCGCGGGCATCGCGGCGGCCGTGGTGCTGCTGGCCGCCGGTGGTCTGCTCGTGCAGGCGTCGACGGCGGGCAGCGTGCTGGCGCCGATCGCGACCGGGCTGCTGTCGGTGCTGTTGCTGCTCGGCGGTGGCGCGCTTTCCCGCGCCTACGGCGATTCGGGCGCGGGTGCGGCCGGTGCGGTGGCGGGGGTGTTCGTCGCGCTGGCGGCCGGGATGTCGATCCTGCCGCCGCACGGAGTGTTCTCGCTGTCGGCGGGCCCGCTCGCCGCGGGGCTGGCGGCGGTGACGGTGTACGGCGTGCTGGCCGCGGTGTCGGTGGCCGACCGGCTGCCGGTGTTCGTGGCCATCACGGGCGCGGCCGGTCTCGGCGCGCTGACGACCGGCGTGGTACTGCTGGCGGGCGTGAAACCCGTGGCCGCGGCGGCCGTTGCGGCGGTGCTGGCCACGGCGCTCGCGGCGGTGGCCCCGATGCTCGCGCTGCGCCTCGGCCGGCTGCCGCTGCCGCGGGTGCCGGACGACATGGAATCCTTCCGCGCCAACGAACAGCCCTCCCTCGGCGCGGACGTCGTCGGCCGGACCACCTACGCGCAGCTGCTGCTCACCGCGCTGCTGGTGGCGCTGGGGCTGGTCGTGCTCGCGTCGGCCGTGACGCTCGCGGTTTCGGGCGGGCCGTGGGAAGCCGGGCTGGCCGCGTTGACGGGGATCGCGTGGGTGCAGCGTTCGCGCTCCTACGCGGGCCGCTCGCAACGCCTCGTGCTCGCCGGCTTCGGCGTGGTCACGCTCCTCACGGCGGCCGCGTGGCTGATCGCCGCCGACAACCGCGTGCTGCTCCTGACGGGCGGCGCGGCGCTGCTGGTCGCCGCCGTGGTGTGCCTGGTGTACGCGACGCGCGTGGCGAAGGGCGTGCGGTCGCCGTACTGGTCGCGGTTGCTCGACGTGTCTGAGTTCCTGGTGCTGCTGGCGCTCGTGCCGTTCGTGGGGATGATCGCGGGGGTGTACCAGGCGGTGCGGGGCTAGCGTCTTGTGATGACGAAGTGGGTGCGGCCCGGGATCAGGTCTTCGGGTTGCGGGTGCAGGTGGCCGTGGTTGGCGTCCGCCTCACCCGGCGCGGTGAGGTGGTCGAGGGTCCAGCCGCCGGCTTCGGCCGGGGCGGCGGGGTCGTCGCTGCCGAACGGTGGCGCAAAACCGGTCTCGGCGCACCACTTGTGGTAGGGCCGCATCGCAGGGGAGTAGAGGCCGGTGGTGCCGGTGACGTCGGCGGCGAAGCGGCTGCCCGGTGCGCTCAGCCGGGCCGTGGTGTCGAACAGCGTGACGATCCGCCGCGCTCTCCGGCCGGCTCCCGGGCCAAGGGATCGTCGAAGAGCCGGTCTTCGCGCTCGGACTCACGGGCCCGGACCGCGGCGATCCAGTACGCGCTGCCCACCGTCACAGCGTCCACCAGGTGGCCGTGCCGACCGTGGTGAAGCCGAGGGAGTCGTAGAGCGGTTTGCCGGGTTTGGCGGCGGTGAGGGTGACGGCGCGTCCGTCCACTTCGGACAGGACGGTGTGCATCAGTGCCCGGCCGACGCCCCGGGAACGCTGGGCAGGCAGGGTGGTCACCCAGTAGAGCCCGACGGCCGCTCCGTCGTCGACGGCGAGGCAGGCGCCGGCGGGTTCGTCGTCGCGGGTGATGAGCCAGGTGCTCACGCCGGCGCGGTCCAGCAGAGCGGGCGGGAAGACCTCGCCGCGGACGTAGGGCTGGTGGCGGTCGAGCGGAAAGCCATGGACGACCACGTTTTCCACCGTCGCGAGCAGGTCCGGATCCTCTACGCGCAACGCACTGCGCTCGCCGAAGCCGGGGCCGGTGCGGGTCATCACGGGCAGCTGCCGTGAGGTGAAGCCGAGCGGGCTCAGGTCCACTGTGGAGTACGCGTCTTCGACCAGCACCACCGGTGCGTTCTTGGCCAGCTCGATGAGCTCGGCGACGTCGTCGGCGCTCGGGGTCGCGGTGCGCAGCACGATCCGCGTGCCGCTGCGCTCGCTGCCGTGCACGCACACGAACCCGGGCCGCGTGGTCACGGCGTGGCCGCGTGTCTCGGCGACGACCGTCCAGAACGCGGCCGCGTTGGCCACGGCGAGATCCAGCGTCATGCGCCCGACCCTAACCGGCCGGTGGCCCGCTCGGGAGGGCCGATTCGACCGCCGAACGGAGTGCCAATCGGGCTGGCGGCCTTCAGCGTCCGCAGCACCGGTGCCGTCTCGCAGGTGCGGATGCCGGGCAGCGCGCCGAGGCGTCGGGTGAGGTAGCGGTGCAGGTCGGCGGAGTCGGTGCACAGGGCGTGGGCGAGCAGGTTGGTGGGTCCGGTCGTCGCCGCGACGACCGCCAGCTCGCGGTGCGCGGCGGGTGCGGTGCCCACGGCGTCGAGGTCGGCGGGCGCGACGGCCATCCACAGCAACGCCTGCGTGGTGGCGCCGAAGAGCGCCGCGTCGATCTCGACGTCGAAGAACAGCGCACCGGCGGTCTTGAGCTCCGCGAGCCGCCGCGCGACGACGGCGGGGGAGCGCCCGGCGGCGGCCGAGAGCTCGGCCTGGCCCGCGCGGCCGTCCTGGCCGAGGGCGGTGAACAGCGGCGCGTCGGCTTCGGTGAGCTCGACCGGACCGGGGCTGACGTCGGACGTGAGCTGCCGTTGTTGCGCCTCGGTGAGCCCGTCGACGCGCCCGCGCCACGCCGTCGGCCCGCCGAGGTAGGTGTGCAGCATCCGGTGCGCGGAGACGCCCGTGATGCCCGCCGTGCGCGGGATGTCGCGCAGCAGCAAGGAGTTCTCCTGCGCCGACGGCGTGACCACGATCGCGCACAGCTCGGTGCCGCCGCCCGCGAGCTTCACCCACGTGGTGTCCGTGCGCCGCACCAGTGCCGTGGCGACGCGCTGTGCCACCCCGGGCACCACGGTCAGCCGCACGAGCCACTGCGCCTGCCCGGTGAGGTGCGGGTCGGCGAGCCCGACCACCCGCAGGCCGGCCTCGGCCCGCAGCCGCCGGTAGCGGCGCGCGACGGTCTGCGTCGACACGCCCAGCACCGCGCCGATCCGGGCGAACGGGGCCCGGCCGTCGAGCTGCAGTGCGTGGACGAGAGCGCGGTCGAGGTCGCCGAGCATGCACTGATTCTGCTGCTTTCGGGCTTTGCGTGGAATCTTTGTCCACAAATCGGCTTGTTGCTGCAACTGCCTGCAGGCGGTGTCCAGGCTCCTGTGCCATGCCGAACGAACCCCGTCACCGCTGGGCGGCGCTGGCCGTGCTGCTCGTCGCCGAGGCGATGAACCTGCTCGACACCACGATCGTCCAGGTCGCCGCTCCCGCCATCCACGCCGAACTGGGCGGCGCGGCCGCCACGATCTCCTGGTACAGCGCGGCCTCCACGCTGCCGTTCGCGCTGTTGCTGGTCACCGGTGGCCGCCTCGGCGACATCGTCGGCCGCCGCCGGGTGTTCCGCCTCGGCGTGGCCGCGTTCACGCTCGCCTCGGCGGTCTGGGCTGCTACGGCGGTGACGGCCTTCGGGATGACGCGGGTTCGGGTCAGCGCGGAGGGCAGGGTGTCTCGCACTGCGGCTTCGTGACCCCGGTGCAGCGGTACTGCCCGGATTTCTTGCGGCACCGGTGTTTCCGCACTCGGGTAGGTGCCCACTTGCCGGGCGCGCGAGACGGGATCGGGTCAGCGCGGGGGCAGGGTGCGCCGCACTGCGGCTTCGTGACTGTCGTGCAGCGGCACTGCGTGGCTGCCTTGCCGCACGAGCGCTTCCACACTCGGTTGGGTGCCCACTTGCCGGGCGTGCGAGGCGGTTCAGGTCAGCGCGAGCGGCAACGTCCGCCGCACTGCCGCTTCGTGACCGCCGTGCAGCGGCACCACCGAAACTCCCTGCGGCACCGGCGCTTCCGCACCCGACCGGGCGCCCACCCGCACCGTGACGTCCACCCGCTCTCGCCCACCGGGCGTACGGCGCAACGTGGCCGAGGTGGCCGTGAACGCGGCTTCGGGCACAGCCAGGCCGAGGATCCGCGCGAGGCCCCGCGTCGAACGCGGTCGGTAGCACGTCTGGGTGGCCCCGGACCACGACCAGGCGCGCCAGCCGTCGCCGTCGGTCTCCAGGGGGACCGGTGAGGCGGGCACGCCCAGGGCCACCCGCAGTTCCGTGGTCAGCTCGCCGGCTTCGAGGACCGTGGACGGGTAGCCCGCCTCGGCGAGGGCGACCATGAGGCTCAGCGCCGCGCTCGCCGTGCTGCGCAAGGCGCCCAGTTCGCCGCCGCCGCGGGCGAGGGCGGCGATGGGGGCGTCGGCGGGGCGGTAGCGGACGGCGAGCCAGCGCGCGCGGTACACCTGCGGGCCACGCGGCACGGCCCACGTCAGCAGCTGCACGGCGGCGAGCGGGATGTCGGTGCCGTGGAAGGACTTGCGCAGGATCGCGAGCAGCGCGTCGGCCGGGGGTTCGCCGGCGCCGGGGGTGAGGCGGACGATGGCGCTCCAGTCGCCGTCGACCTCGGCGACGCCGAAGCGGTTGCCGGCGCGGTCCACGTGCTGGCGCACCCGCACCGGCCCGGCGACGCGGTGCAGCGGGTCGGGGCTGTCGCGGCGGCTGTCGTGGCGGCGCAGCCGGTAGCCGAGCCACGCGCCCGCCCACGCGGCGAAGTGCCGGCCGCCCACGCGCACCGACGTGGTCAGCACCAGCACTCCCGCGACCGCGGCCACGGTGATCCGCGCAGGCTGCGCGACCTCGCCGACGGTGAACACGAGCAGCACCGCGATCGCCGCGATCTCCCACAGCGCGGCCTGCAGCGGCCGGATCGGCAGCAGCCACGGCAGCGCGGCGGTGCCGGCCCGCGAAGGCGGCGCGGCCACCGGTGCCGGCAGGGCTGACACGGACACGGACGAACCCCTTCCCGGGCGGTACCGGTAACGCTAGTGCCCCACACACCGCCGCGAGGGCGTAAAAATTACCCTCGTCCTCCGCGTCCGCGCGCTCCTACGCTCGCGCCCGGAACAAGGCGTGAGGGGGCCGGAGCAGCGTGTGGACGCAGCGGGACCAGATCCAGGCCTACCAGTTCCTGCGCCGCAGGCTCGTGTCCGCGCTCGTGGCCGCCGACGCCAACCACCCCGTCTCGCCCAGCCGCCGGCTCGTGCTCGGCACGGTGCTGGGCCTGGCCGCCGCGCTGCTGGTCACGGCCGTGTTCGGCGTGATCGGCCTGCTCAACCCCTCCGGCGGCAAGGATTGGCTCGCCGGCGGGCGCGTGATCGTCGAGGAGGGCACGGGCGCCCGGTTCGTGCTCGGTGCCGACGGCGCGGTGCACCCGGTGCTGAACTACGCCTCGGCCCGCCTCCTCGCCGGCGGCAAGGGCGACGCGACCGTGTCCGTCTCCTCCACCGATCTGGGCACGGCCCCGCGCGGCACGGAGATCGGCATCTCCGGTGCCCCCGACTCCCTGCCCGCCACGACGGCGCTGGTCTCGGCGCCGTGGACCAGCTGCAGCCGCACGACGCAGGACGCGCCCGCGTCGGCCGAGCCGCTGGTGGCGGTGGTGCTCGGCGCGCCGTCGGCGGGCACGCAGCTGCCGCGCGGCTCGGGCGTGATCGTCCGGCTGCCCGACGGCGAGCGGTACCTCGTGGCCGACGGCCGCCGCTACCGGCTCAGCGACGAGGCCGCGGCCGCGCTGCAGTTCGACAGCTACCCGACCATCGCCGTGTCGTCGCGGTGGATCGACACCGTGCCCGCCGGGCGCGATCTGGGCGAGATCGCGGTGCCCGGCGCCGGCGGCCCCGGCCCGCACGTCGGCGGCGTGAACACCCGCGTCGGCGAGGTCCTCGGTGTGGTCGACGCGATGGCCGGCGCCGGCGACGCCACCTCGTACTACCTCGTGCACGCCGACGGCCTCGAACCCGTCGGCCAGACCGAGGCGAGCCTGCTCGTCACCACCCCCGCCAACGACTCCGCCTACGACGGCGACCCGGCGCCCGTCCGCGTCCGCGCGGCCGACGTCGCCGCGGTGCCCAAGGTCGCGGCGACGCGCGCCGGTGGCGCCGACCCGGCGGCGTACCCCGACCGGATCCCCGGCAAGGCGCCGATCACCGGCTCGTCGGTCACGCTCTGCGCGCAGGGTGGGCGCATCTTCGTCTCCGCCGACGTGCCCGTGCCGCCGGGCGGGCGCGCCCTGCCGGTGACCACGCGACGTGACGCCCGCGTGGCCGACGAGGTGTACGTGCCGCCCTCGGGTGGCGCCGTGGTTTCCGACGCGGGCTCCGGCACGACCTACCTGGTCACGGACCTGGGCCGAAAATATCCGGTCGCGACCGCCCCGGCGCTCGCCTCGCTCGGTTACGGTTCGGTGGCCAGGCAAGCGCTCGCGAGCGGTCTCCTGGCACTGGTGCCGACGGGACCCGCGCTGGATCCGGCCACGGCCGGTCAGCCGGTGCCCTCGGGTGGAACGGGGTGAGCGAGTCGGTGCACATGACTGAGGAACGACCTGTCGCGGCGGAGGCCACACGCATCCGGGTGGCGGTGATCGAGGACCACCCGCTGTACCGGCGGTCGGTGGAGCGCGTGCTCGCCGAGTCGCCGGACGTCGAGCTGGGGGCGGTGGTCGACTCCGTCGCCCGCTTCCACGTGGAACGCCAGCCGCCGGGCTCGGTGGTCCTGCTCGATCTGGGCCTGCCGGGCGTCGCCGGCGCGGCCGCCGTGCTGGAGGTCTGCGAGCTCGGCCACCACGTGCTCGTGGTCTCCGCCCAGGCCGAGTCCGAACAGGTCCTCGCCGCGATCTCCGCGGGCGCCAAGGGATTCCTGTCCAAGGACGTCGACATCGACGAGCTGCTGACCGCCATCCGCGTGGTCGCCGAGGGCGGTTCGTACGTGTCGGCCGTGGTCGCCGGCATGATCATCAAGGACAACACCGAACGCCCCGTGCCCCGCCCCGAGATGGAACTCTCGCCCCGCGAGGAACAGGTACTACGGCTCGTCGCGGCCGGCGAACGCGACATCGACATCGCCGCCATCCTCGACATCGGCGTCCGCACCGTGCGCGGCTACCTCGACCGCATCCGCGACAAAACCGGCGAACGACGCCGCCCGGGCCTGGTCAAGGAAGCCATCCGCCGCGGCTTGGTGGGCGGCCCCGGAAGGACGCTGTAGCTCATGACCGACTCCGGGGGAGAACCGGCCGCCGTGGCCGACGTCGCCGACCGCATCCACGTCGGCGTCATCGAAGACCACCCGCTCTACCGCGACGCCGTCGCCCGCGTCCTCACCGAGGCTCCTGACATCGAGCTGGGCACCGTCGCCGACTCCGTCGCCCGCTTCGCCGTGCAGGACCAACCCCCGGGCAGCGTCGTAGTCCTCGACCTGAAGCTACGAGGAGTCCAAGACGCCGCCGCGGTGCTGGAAGTCGGCCACATGGGCCACAAGGTATTGGTGGTCTCCGCCCACGCCGAACAACCCGAAGTCCTCGGCGCCATGCAGGCGGGCGCCAAGGGCTTCTTGTCCAAGGACGTCGACGGCGACGAGCTGCTCCGCGCCATCCGCACCATTGCCCAGGACAACGCCTACGTCTCCCCCACCTTGGCCGGCATGATCATCCAGGACAGCGAAGACCGCCACGCCGGCCCCAAGATCGTCCTCTCGGAACGCGAAAGGCAAGTCCTGCGCCTGGTCGCCGCCGGCGAACGCGACGTCGACGTCGCCGAAATCCTCAACATCAGCGTCCGCACCGTCCGCTCTTACCTGGACCGCATCCGCGACAAAACCGGCGAACGCCGCCGCGCCGGCTTCGTCCGAGTCGCCATCCGCGAAGGCCTACTCCGCTAACCCCGCCAGGCAGCAGCCCCGCCAGCTCGCGACCGCGACACCCCGCCACCGCAACGCCCCACCACCTCGCGAACGTGACGGACAGCCCACGAACCACCGCAACGGCCCCTGACCACGGCAGGGCCGTATCACCCAGGCCCCTCCCCGCACCCCGATCCGAAGCCGCACTGCGGCCGCCGAGCCGTTGTCAAGGCACGCTTTCCCGCCTTGACAACGGCTCAGCGGCCGTCAGCACACTCCAGCTTCGGGGTGCACGCCCACCGCAACCCGCCCTGCGAGGACAACCCCCCAAAAAACACAAGCCGCCCTGCGAAGGACGGCGCGGACAGCGACACACCGAACACCCCCTCACAACCTCCGATTACCCAACACCCCAGTAACCCCCCGAGCCTTGCCAGCCACCGCACCATCAACATCCACCACAACCACCTCCGGCGCCTCCCCCAACTCCACCAACACCCTCCCGAACCCGTCCGCCACCACCGAATGCCCAACCCCAGTCGGCGCCTTCGGGTTCACCTCAATCCCCGAAGCAGCCGGATCAGCCTGCCCACACCCCACAACCCAACACCCGGAATCCAACGCCCGAGCCCTCACCAACACCCGCCACTGATCCACCTTCCCTTCCCCAGCTCCCCAGGAAGTGGGCACCAGCACAACATCCGCCCCATCATCCGCAAGCCGCCGAAACAACTCCGGAAACCGAACGTCGTAACAGGTGGCAACCCCGAACACAGTCCCCTCAACCTCGAACGTCACCGGCACATCCCCAGCCGCCACAGTGTCCGACTCCGCAAACCCGAACGCGTCATACAAGTGGATCTTGTCGTAGGACAGCCGCTGCCCGAGCCCGGTGATCAAGAGCGTATTCCGCACCCGCCCGTCCCCGGCAGGTGTGAACATCCCCGCCACGACCAACACCCCGAACTCCGCCGCAACCGCCGACACCGCAGAAGCCCACGGCCCATCCAGTGGCTCCGCGACCGGCAGCAACGGCCGCCCGAACCTGGCCATCATCGCCTCGGGGAAAACCACGATCCGCGCCCCGTCACGCACCGCGGACGCCACCCCGGAACGAAGAAGTTTCAGATTCTCCCCCGGATCGTCCCCCGAATTGACCTGGCACAACGCGATTCGCGGCACGGCGTTCTCCCTCATCGTGGGACGGCAAGTCGCCACCGAGTATCCCCGCCCGGCCACCGAGAGCCACCTCGTACCCTGGTCACCATGCTGAACCGCACCGACCTGCGTGGGCAGGTCCCGACCGCCGCCGAACTGCGTGCCGCCCTGCCGCGGGCCGAATACGACGTGGACGCGGCCCTGCACCACGTGCGGCCGGTGGTGGAGGCGGTCCGCGACCGCGGTGTGGACGCCGTCCTCGAGTACACCGAGCAGTTCGACAAGGTGCGTCCGGAATCCGTCCGCGTGCCCGTCACCGAGCTGGCCAAGGCCCTCGAAGGCCTCGACCCGCAGGTGCGCGCCGCGCTGGAGGAGTCGATCAGCCGTGCGCGCAAGGTGCACGCCGACCAGCGCCGCCACGACGTCACCACGCAGGTGGTGCCCGGCGGCACGGTCACCGAGCGCTGGGTGCCGGTGGACCGCGTCGGGCTGTACGCGCCCGGCGGGCTGGCCGTGTACCCGTCCACCGTGGTGATGAACGTCGTCCCGGCGCAGCTCGCCGGCGTGCGTTCGCTGGTGGTTTGCTCGCCCCCGCAGGCGGCCTTCGGCGGCCGGCCGCACCCGACGATCCTCGCGGCCGCCGCGCTGCTGGGCGTCGACGAGGTGTGGGCCGTCGGTGGCGCGCAGGCCGTGGCGCTGCTCGCGTACGGCGGCACGGACACCGACGGCGCCGAGCTCGCCCCCGTCGACATCGTCACCGGCCCGGGCAACATCTTCCTCACCGCCGCCAAGCGCCTGGTCCGCGGCGTGATCGGCATCGACTCCGAGGCCGGGCCCACCGAGATCGCGATCCTCGCCGACGACACGGCCGACCCGGTCCACGTGGCCGCCGACCTCATCAGCCAGGCCGAGCACGACCCGCTCGCGGCCAGCGTGCTGGTCACCACGTCGCAGGAGCTGGCCGACGCCGTGGACCAGCGGCTCACCGAGCGCGTCGCCGCCACCAAGCACAGCGATCGCGTCACGCAGGCCCTGGGCGGCAAGCAGTCCGGCATCATCCTGGTGTCCACTGTGGACGAAGGGCTGCGCGTGGTCGACGCCTACGCGGCCGAGCACCTCGAGATCCAGACCGCCAACGCCCGCGAGGTCGCCGGGCGGGTGCGCAACGCCGGCGCGGTGTTCGTCGGGGCGTACGCGCCGGTGTCCCTCGGCGACTACTGCGCCGGCTCCAACCACGTGCTGCCCACCGGCGGCTTCGCCCGGCACTCCTCGGGCCTGTCGGTGCAGAGCTTCCTCAAGGGCATCCACGTGGTGGACTACAGCGAGGACGCGCTGCGCGAGGTCGCCGGCCGCGTCGTCGCGCTGGCCGACGCCGAGGACCTGCCTGCCCACGGCGAGGCCGTGACCGCCCGATTCGCGGGGGAGAACCGATGACCGACGAGGCCGTGCCGGGCGCCGAAGTGACGCTCGAGCACCTGCCGCTGCGCGAGGACCTGCGCGGCAAGAGCCCCTACGGCGCACCGCAGCTCGACGTGCCCGTGCGGCTCAACACCAACGAGAACCCGTACCCGCCGCCGCCCGAACTGGTGGCCGACGTGGCCCAGGCCGTGCGCGCCGAGGCCGCCGAGCTGCACCGCTACCCCGACCGCGACGCCGTCGCGCTGCGCACCGAGCTGGCCGACTACCTCACGGTGTCGACGCGGGTCGTGCTGTCCGAGGCGAACGTGTGGGCCGCCAACGGGTCCAACGAGATCCTGCAGCAGATCCTGCAGGCCTTCGGCGGCCCGGGCCGCAGCGCGCTGGGCTTCGAGCCGTCGTACTCGATGCACCCGATCATCTCCTCCGGCACCCGCACGGAGTGGGTGCCGGTGCCGCGTCGGCCCGACTTCACGCTCGACACCGCGGCCGCCGCCGAGCTGGTGGCCCAGCGCAAGCCGGACATCGTGTTCGTGACCAGCCCCAACAACCCCACCGGCGGGTCGATCCCGCTGGAGCAGTTGCGCGGGGTGCTGGCGGCGGCGCCGGGCATCGTGGTGGTGGACGAGGCCTACGCCGAGTTCTCCTCGCAGGCCAGTGCGGTCGCGCTGATCACCGAGTACCCGGCGAAGCTGATCGTGTCGCGCACCATGAGCAAGGCGTTCGCCTTCGCCGGAGGACGGCTGGGGTACCTGGCCGCCGCGCCGGCGATCGTCGACGCGCTGCAGCTCGTGCGGCTGCCGTACCACCTGTCGCGGCTCACGCAGGCCGCCGCGCGCGCCGCGCTGCGCCACGCCGACGCCACGCTCGCCACCGTCGCGAAGCTCGCGGCCGAACGCGACCGTGTGGTGGAAGCCTTGCTGGGGCTCGGGTTCACGCCGGTGCCGAGCGACGCGAACTTCGTCCTCTTCGGACAGTTCGCCGATGCCAAGGCGAGCTGGCAGTCCTATCTGGACCACGGGGTGCTGATCCGCGACGTCGGCATCGACGGCCACCTGCGCGTGACCATTGGCACCCCGGAAGAGAACGACGCGTTCCTCGAAGCGAGTAAGGAAGTGCCGCGATGACCCGCATCGGCAAGGTGGAGCGCACGACCAAGGAGTCGTCGATCCTGGTCCAGCTGGACCTCGACGGCTCCGGCCAGGTCGAGATCGCCACCGGCGTGCCGTTCTACGACCACATGCTCACGGCGTTCGGCGTGCACGGCTCGCTGGACCTCAAGGTCGAGGCCACCGGCGACGTCCACATCGACGCGCACCACACCGTCGAGGACACCGCGATCGTGCTCGGCCAGGCCCTGCGGCAGGCGCTGGGCGACAAGAGCGGCATCCGCCGCTTCGGCGACGCGTGGATCCCCATGGACGAAACCCTGGCCCACGCCGCGATCGACGTGTCGGGCCGCCCGTACTGTGTGCACGTGGGGGAGCCCGAGCAGTTCAACACGTTCACGATCGGCAACAACTACCCGTTCGTGCTCACGCGCCACGTGTTCGACTCGCTGTCGTTCCACGCGCAGATCGCGCTGCACGTGCGCGTGATCCACGGTCGCGACCCGCACCACATCGCGGAGGCGGAGTACAAGGCCGTCGCGCGGGCCCTGCGCGCCGCGACCGAGCCCGACCCGCGTGCGGGCGGGATCCCGTCCACGAAGGGCGTTCTCTAGGACCGCGAGGCCGGCACGACGCCCGGCTAGATCTCGAGGTGCGAGTCGACCCCGTCATCACGCAGGTCGATGTTCGCGCCGACGGATTTCATCAGGCGTTGTGCCGCCTTGTTGTCCGTGGTGGTCGAGGCGACGTACCGGCCGCCGCCGCCCTCGCGGGCCGCGTCGATCAGGGTCTCGGTGACCCACTTGCCGATCCCGCGGCCGCGGTACCGGCGGGCGACCCAGACCTGGGCCTCGATCTCGACCGACTTGCCGCGGTGGACGGGGTGCAGCCGCGCGCCGCCGACGATGGTGCCGCCGACCTGGATGGTCCAGGCCGTGGTGGTCGCCGTCTCCGGGTCGAGTGAGTTGCGCCGGTGGAAGGTCAAGAACGCCTCGCGCCGCTCGGTGGTCCAGCCCGGTGGGCCGTCCATCGGCGGCAGCACGTCGAGCGGGTCGGCGCCCTCGACCGCGACGTCGAGCAGCCGGATCAGGGCCTGCTCGTCCAGTGGTGTCAGGACGATCTCGGCATCGGCGGCTCCGCTCACCCGGGAAGCTTGCCACGTCGAGCCGCCGAGCGCGACGTCCGGGGGCCCGCGGATCGGAGGAGACGTGGGTCACGTGCTCGAGGGCGGCGTGTGCCGCGGCCTCGCTGCCCACTCCTGGCCTGGTCGAGACGGTGTGGGACGCTGGGCCTCGTGAGCAAAGAAGTTGTCGCCATCCTGCTGCTGGCGCTGGCCGGCTTCCTGGCCGGTGGCGTCTACTCCACGTGGAAAACGGCGAAGTTCATCGCCGTGGCCCTGGGTGTCGCGGCGCTGCTGGCGATCGGCGGTGCCGTCGCCTGGCTGGTCGGCTGACCCACCAGGCGACGGCGTCCCTCACACGCGGGCGGGCTCGCGTTCGTCGTCGATCGAGTTGTCCAGGGCCTTGGTGAGGCCTTCGCCTTCCACATCGACGTTGGGCAGCACGCGGTGCAGGCGCTTCGGCAGCCACCAGGCGTGGCGCCCGAGCAGCGACATCACGGCCGGCACGATCGTCATGCGGATCACGAACGCGTCGACGAGCACGCCGAACGCGAGCGCGAACCCGATCGACTGGATCAACGTCGACTCCGCCAGCACGAAGCCCGCGAACACGCTGATCATGATCAGGGCCGCGGCCGTGACCACCCGGGACCCGTGGCGGAACCCGGTGACCATGGCTTCGGCCGGTTCGGCGCCGTGCACGTGTTCCTCGCGCATCCGCGTCACCAGGAACACCTGGTAGTCCATCGCGAGTCCGAAGAGGACACCGACGAGCAGGATCGGCAGCATGCTCATGATCGGCCCGGTCGACTCCACCCCGAGCAGGTCGGTGAGCCAGCCCCACTGGAACACCGCGACCACGGCGCCGAACGTCGCGACCACCGAGCCCAGGAAGCCGAGCGTGGCCTTGAGCGGCACCACGATCGAGCGGAACACCAGCATCAGCAGGAGGAACGCGAGCCCGACGATCAGCGCGAGGTAGGGGAGCATCGCGTCGGAGAGCTTCTCGGACACGTCGATGTTCGCGGCCGTCTGCCCGGTCACGGCGAGGCTCGCGCCCGTCGTCTCGTGCAGCGGCTCGGACTGCGCGCGGATGGCCGCGACGAGGTCCTCGGTCTGCTTGCTGCTCGGCCCGCTCTTCGGGATCACGGTGAGCAGGGCCGTGTCACCGTGGATGTTGAGGCGCGGGGGCGTCACGCCGGCGACGTCGGGCAGCGTGCTGATGCCGGCGACGGCCTGCTTCAGCGCCTCGGGGTCCTTGTTCACGCCGGTGTCCACGACCACGAGCAGCGGCCCGTTGGCGCCGGCGCCGAAGCTCTCGCTCACGAGGTCGTAGGCCTTGCGTTGCGTGGATTCGGGGGCCGCGGTGCTGTCGTTGGGCAGGCCGAGCTGCATGCTCAGCGCCGGGATCGCGACCACGATCAGGCCGGCGAGCGCCGTGAGCAGCACGGGCCAGCGGTGCCGGGCGACGAAGCGCGCCCAGCGTTCGCCGTGCGAAGCCTTGCTGGGGTCGCGGCGCAGGCGCAGGCGGCCGCCCAGCACGCGGGCGCCGGCGAAGCCGAGGATGGCGGGCAGCAGCGTGAGCGCGATGAGCACGGCGATCGCGACGGTCGCGGCCGCGGCGATGCCCATCTGGCCGAGGAACGGGATGCCGACGACGGTGAGCCCGGCCAGCGCGATGATCACGGTGAGGCCGGCGAACACCACGGCCGATCCGGCCGTGCCCGCCGCGCGGCCCGCGGCTTCCTCGGGTTCTCGCCCGATGCCGAGCTCGTGCCGGTAGCGGGAGACGATGAACAGCGCGTAGTCGATGCCCACGGCGAGCCCGATCATCAGCGCGAGCACCGGGGTGTTCGAGTTCAGCTCCAGCGCGCCGGAGGCGAGGTAGATGCCCGCCATGCCGATGCCGACGCCGATCAGCGCGGTGAGCAACGGGATGCCGGCAGCGAGCAGTGACCCGAACGTGATGATCAGCACGACGGCCGCCACGGCCACGCCGAGGCCCTCGGTGGCGCCGGTCTCGGGCATCGCCTGCACCGCGTCGCCG
This sequence comes from Amycolatopsis sp. NPDC004368, assembly GCF_053602515.1. Lineage (NCBI taxonomy): Bacteria > Bacillati > Actinomycetota > Actinomycetes > Pseudonocardiales > Pseudonocardiaceae > Amycolatopsis > Amycolatopsis sp. NPDC004368. Next base: position 89,972 of record NZ_JBSGDT010000006.1, read on the forward strand.
CCGAACTCGACCTCGAAACCGCTCTGCTTGGCGCCGTTGGCACTGTCGAGCAACGCCTGACGGTCGCTGTCCGTGAGCTCGAAGCCCTTCACCTGGTAACTCACCTGGGCGAGCGCCACCCGGCGGTCGGGGGAGATCGATTTCGCCTGGAACGGGTCCGCGACGGTCGTCACCTTCGGCGCCGCCTTGAGCTTCGCCACCGTCGCCTCCACTGCAGCGTGACCGGCGGGGTCGGTCACGGTGTGCCCCGGCGGGGCCGCGATCACGACCCGCGCGGTCGCACCACCGGCCGCTGCCTGCGGAAACTTCGCCTGCAGCTGGTCGATCGCCTGCTGGGACTCCGTGCCCGGGATCGTGACCGAGTCCGAGAGCTGGCCGGACAGCGTGAGCGCGCCGATGCCCAACGCCACGAGCACGGCCGCCCACACGGCCGTGACGACGCCGCGGCGCCGGAACGACAACCGGCCGAGCCGGTACAGAAATGTCGCCACGAGTGTTTCTCCGTTTCGCCCGATAGGGCCTTCGTCACACGAACCAGTGACCCCGAAGCTAGCCGATCGGCAAGGGGAGTGCCAAGCCGATCGGCAAGTGTGTGACTAGCCGCACGGCTAGGAAATTGCTTGTTGATCGGCAAGTATCTCGGTTTGCCGACCGACTAGCGGTCACGTAGGCTTCCCGGGCTTGACGAGGAGGAACGATGACTACCGCCGCCCCGGCAGAAGACACTCGGACGCGGCTGCTCGGCACGGCGCTGCGGCTGTTCGCCGAGCACGGCGTGGAGGGCACGTCGCTGCAGATGATCGCCGACGCGCTCGGCGTCACCAAGGCGGCGGTGTACTACCACTTCAAGACCAAGGCGGAGATCACCGAGGCCGTCGCGGCGCCCGCGATCGGCGAACTCGACCACATCGTGTCGGAGGCCGCGAAGCAACGCCGCCGCGGCGCGCAGGTCGACTACCTGCTCGACGGGTTCGTGGACCTGGTCGTGCGTCACCGCGTGCTCGTCGCCCTGTTCTCGAGCGACCCCGGCATCGGCCGCGCGATCGAGAACTCGACCCGCGGCATGGAGGGCTTCAAGAACGCCCTCATCGGCATCCTGGCCGGCCCGGAACCCGACACCTCGTCCCGCGTGGCCGCCCTCGTCGCCCTCACGGGCCTCGCCATGGCCGGCGGTTCCCCTGACATCGCCGAACTCGACGACGAAAGCCTGCGCCGCGAACTGATCGACGTGGGCCGGCGCTTGCTGAACCGCCCGCGCCGGCACCACGACTAGATCACGGTGAGGTAGTCGGTCGTCTGCGTGCCACACCCAGCACGGCGGCAGCGATCCGCTTCACCGCCACCGGGATGTGATTCCGGGCGGGCACTTCGGTCGTGGGCCGCTTCGCGGCCGATGATCGGCGGGGCGGTGCCTGACTCGCCAGTGCTCGACCGACCGCGACGCCGCCCCGAGATCGGCGGGCGTGGCTGGTTCCCGGTCTCGAGTACTCAGCCGAGCAACTGTTCTGCTGCCCGCATCCAGCGCCCTCGGCCGCGCGGGGCACGACTGCCGGGGAGGGCTTGATTCGTGAACGCTCGGCCGACCGTGTCCCGTTGCCGGGTCGGCGGACTCGCCGTCCGAGCCGGCTGGTGCGGCCAGGCCCGCCGGGCGGTCAGGTCTCCGCCAGGTACTCCGGCGGCACCGTGGCGGTCAGCCACACGCCGTTCTCGCTGCGCTGGAACTCGAAGCCCGCCGCTGCCATCTCGCCGGCCGCCACGCGCAGGACCACGGCGCGGCCGTGGCGTCCGCCCACGGCCAGGGCGGTTTCGACCGCCGCCGACAAGTGCACCGCGTGCCGGCGCATCGGGCGCAAGCCCTCGCGGTGGATCGCACCCAGGAACCGCGTCGCGGTGCCGTGGTACAGCACGGCGGGCGGCGCGAGGGGCATCAGACCGAGCGAGACCGCCACGCTGTGCCCCTGGTTGGCGCGGATCCGCTCGCCGCTGTCGTCGAAGGCGAAGCGCTGCTTGTCGCTGCGCCGCACCACTTCCGTCAACTCCGCGCGCGAGACCCGCAGGCCGTGGGCGCTCAACGCGGCCAGCAGCTGCGCGACGCCGACCCAGCCCGCCTCGTCCAGCACGAGCCCGATCGACCCCGGTTCGTGACGCAGGTGGCGGGAAAGCCGCTTCGAGACGCGGACCATGTGTTTTTCATCCATGACAGCGTCCAGTGACCCACACCCGGACACCCCGGGCAACGGAAATTCAGATGCCGCCCTCGGAAACCGGGCGCAGTTTGCTCGCGCCGGGCCCGAAGCGGGCCAGTTCGTCGTCGGCGTTGTACAGGCTGCAGCTGCGCAGCGACAGGCACCCGCAGCCGACGCAGCCGGTGAGGCGGTCGCGCAGCCGCTGCAGGGCGTCGATGCGGGCGTCGAGCTCCTGTTGCCAGTCGCGGGACAGCCTGGCCCAGTCGGCTTTCGTCGGGGCGTGGTCGGCGGGCAGCGTGGCGAGCGCGCCGCTGATGTCCTCCAGGGAAAGGCCCACGCGTTGCGCCGCGCGGATGAAGGCGATGCGCCGCAGCACCGAACGCGGGTAGCGGCGCTGGTTGCCCGCCGAGCGTTCGGAGGAGATGAGGCCTTTGTCCTCGTAGAACCGCAGGGCCGTGTGCGGTACGCCGCTGCGTTCGGCGACCTGTCCGATGCTCAAGTGCTCCGCCAACCTCGTCATTGGTCCAGGTTAGCGCTTGACCTCGACATTGGTCGAGGTTGCATCGTGGGAGCATGACCACCACAGCAACGGATCTTCCCCGGCTGATCTCGCTGATGACCGGCGACGACAAGCACCAGGCCGCGGCCGAGTCCACAGTGGATGTTCTCTGGGTGCTCTACGACCGCGTTCTCGACATCACGCCCGCGAACATCCACGACCCGGACCGCGACCGTTTCCTGCTGTCCAAGGGGCACGGCCCCATGGCCTACTACGCCGTGCTCGCCGCCAAGGGTTTCCTCGACGAAGCGGAGCTCGCCGGCTGGGCGTCGGCGCGCTCGCGGCTGGGCTACCACCCCGACCGCAAGCGCGCGCCCGGCGTCGAGATCTCCAGTGGTTCGCTGGGCCACGGCCTGCCGCTCGCCCTCGGCACCGCGCTCGGCCTGCGGGCGCGGGGTCTCGGGAGCCGTGTTGTCACGCTCGTCGGCGACGCGGAGCTCGACGAGGGCTCGAACCAGGAGGCGATCGTCGTCGCCGCGCGGCTCGGCCTGGCGAACCTGACCACCGTGGTCGTGGACAACCAGTCGGCCACCCACGGCTGGCCCGGCGGCATCGCGCGCCGGTTCGAAGTCGAGGGCTGGGCCACGCACACGGTCTCCGGCCGCGACCACGAAGCGCTTTACGGCGCCTTCACCGCCGAACACCCGGGGCGCCCGCTCGCCGTGGTCGCCGTCGTCGAACCGAAGGGCTGACCATGCCGAACATGCGCGAGACGTCCCTCGCCACCACCGAAGAGATCGTGGACAACGACCCGGACGTCGCCGTAGTCCTGGCCGACATCTCCGCCGCCCAGCTCGCCGGCGCGGCGCGGCGCCACCCGGACCGCGTGATCAACGTCGGCATCCGCGAGCAGCTGCTGATGAGCTCGGGTGCGGGGCTCGCGCTCGCGGGCCTGCGCCCGATCATCCACACGTTCTCGCCGTTCCTCGTCGAGCGCGCGTTCGAGCAGGTCAAGCTCGACCTGGTCCACCAGGACGTCGGCGCCGTGCTCGTGTCCTACGGCGCGTCCTACGACATGCCCACCGCCGGGCGCACCCACCAGTCACCCGGCGACGTCGCGCTGATCGACTCCCTGCCGTGCTGGTACGTCCACGTGCCCGGCCACGCCGACGAGGCCCGCCGCCTGCTGCTCGACTCCGTGCCCGGCGACAGCCGCGTGTACCTGCGGCTGTCCGCTCAAGAGAACGCCGAAGCGCACCTGGGCGTCGGCTTCCAGCGGCTGCGCAGCGGCGGCAAGGGTGTGGTGCTCGCGGTGGGCCCGATGCTCGACCGCGTGCTCGCCGCAACCGGGGGCCTCGACGTGACCGTGCTGTACGCCTCGACGATCCGCCCGTTCGACGCGGCCGGCCTGCGAGCGGCGGTGGGGGACGTCGCCGACGTCGTGCTCGTCGAGCCCTACCTCAAGGGCACTTCGGCCCACCACGTGAGCGAAGCGCTGAAAGACGTGCCGCACCGCCTGCTCTCGCTGGGCACCTTGCGCGACACCGAGGTCCGCATCTACGGGACGATGGCCGACCACGACCTCGCGCACGGTCTCGACGCGGGCTCGATCGCGTTGTCCATCAAGGATTTCCTGCGTCCGTGAGGGGCGGGTCGCCGGCCCCTGGGGGTGCCGGCGACCGGTCCACTCAGGACACTCGGTGACTCAGCGGAACGCCGCGATCCCCGTCACCGACTGCCCCAGCGACAGCGCGTGCATCTCCTCGGTGCCTTCGTAGGTCAGCACCGTCTCGAGGTTCGCCATGTGCCGCATCACCGGGTACTCCAGCGAGATCCCGTTGGCGCCGAGCATCGACCGCGCCGTGCGCGCGACGTCGAGCGCCGAGCGGACGTTGGCCAGCTTGCCGAAGCTCACGTGGCTGTGGTGCAGCGACCCCGCGTCCTTGAGCCGGCCGATCTGCAGCGCGACGAGACCCGAGCGGTTCACCTCCACCAGCAGGTCGGCCAGCTTGCGCTGCGTGAGCTGGAAGCTCGCCAGCGGCTTGCCGAACTGCTCGCGCGAGAGCGTGTAGTCCAGCGCTGTTTCGTAGCACGTGCGGGCGGCGCCGACGACGCCGTACAGGATGCCGTAGCGCGCTTCGTTGAGGCACGACAGCGGTCCGCGCAGCCCGCGCACCTCCGGGAAGGCCGCCGACTCCGGCAGCCGCACGCCGTCGAGCACGAGCTCGGCCGTGAGTGACGCGCGCAGCGAAAGCTTGTGCTTCACCTCGTTGGCGGTGAAGCCCGGCGTCGAGGTCGGGACGACGAAACCACGCACGCCCTCGTCGGTCTGCGCCCAGACCACGGCCACGTCGGCGACGGTGCCGTTGGTGATCCACATCTTCGTGCCGGTGAGCACCCAGTCGGAGCCGTCGCGCACCGCGCGGGTGCGCATGCTGCCCGGGTCGCTGCCGGCGTCGGGTTCGGTGAGGCCGAAGCAACCCAGCGCCTCGCCCGCGGCCATCTTCGGCAGCCACTCCTGGCGGTGCTCCTCGCTGCCCCAGCGGTGGAGCGCGAACATCGCGAGCGAGCCCTGCACCGACACGAAGCTGCGCAGCCCCGAGTCGACGGCTTCCAGCTCGCGGCACGCCACGCCGTAGGCCACCGCGCTGGTGCCGGCACAGCCGTAGCCCTCGAGGTGCATGCCCAGGAGGCCGAGCTGGCCGAAGCCCTTGGCCAGCTCGCGCGCGGGCAGCGAACCCGACTCGTACCAGTCCGCGATGTGGTCGTGGAGCTGGTCGCGGGCGTAGTCGCGGACCGCGTCCCGGATGGCCCGTTCCTCCTCGGCCAGCCCCGCGTCCAGATCGAGGAAGTCGTGTGGGTCCGGGCTGGTGCTCATCGGCTGCTCCTACTGGCTCGCTTCGGCGCGGTGCCAGCAGGAAATCACAGATGACGCCCGTACCACCTCATGGGATTCATCACGTTCTCGTTGCGAGCGTCACGAGAGCGACATGAGTTGACGTCCTCGCGGGAGACCTGCGGCGGGATCGCCAGGTCCGTGAGCTGCGGAAACGGCACGCTGTCGATGTCTTCCCGCCACGCTTGGAACATCTGGCAGAGGAGGTCCGACTCGGACATGTCTGCCTCTTCCCTTTTTTCCGGGGGCGCCGACTGCGCCTCAGCCGAACGGGTGAATACCCCGTCCGGACGTCCGTGAAACGGGGTTGCGGGGAATTTTTCGCGGGCGCGTGACGAACGTCTACGCCGCGCGTCACGCGCGGTCCCGGACCGGGACTAGGCTTGAGGCGTGTCTCGTGTGGTGATCCTCGACTACGGTTCCGGCAACCTCCGCTCCGCCGAACGCGCCGTCGCGCGGGCCGGCGCCGATGTGGAGGTCACCGCCGACCCGCATGCCGCGCTGGAGGCCGACGGGCTGGTCGTGCCCGGGGTGGGAGCGTTCTCCGCCTGCATGTCCGGGCTGCTCGACGTGAAGGGGCAGCGGATCATCGGCAAGCGGCTCGCCGGCGGCCGCCCGGTGCTGGGGATCTGCGTGGGCATGCAGATCCTCTTCAGCCGCGGCGTGGAGCACGGCGAGGAGACCGACGGCACGGGGGAGTGGCCCGGCACCGTCGAGCGTCTGCACGCCGACGTGCTGCCGCACATGGGCTGGAACACCGTGCGCGCGCCGGAGGACTCGCAGCTGTTCGCCGGCATCGACCCGGACGAGCGCTTCTACTTCGTGCACTCCTACGCCGCCCGTGACTGGGAGCTGGACTCCGGCCTGGCCGGCCGCCAGCCGAAGGTGACCTGGGCCCACCACGGCGAGGACTTCGTCGCGGCGGTGGAGAACGGTCCGCTCTGGGCCACGCAGTTCCACCCCGAGAAGTCGGGCGACGCGGGTGCGCACTTGCTGCGCAACTGGCTGGACACCCTGTAGCTCGGCGCGGTGACCGGCGCCTTTAGGCTGTCGCGGTGACTTTCACGCTGTTTCCCGCAGTTGACGTGGCCGATGGCCAGGCCGTGCGCCTCGTGCAGGGCGAGGCCGGCACCGAGACCTCCTACGGCAGCCCCCTGGACGCCGCCCTCGCCTGGCAGCGCGACGGCGCCGAGTGGATCCACCTCGTGGACCTCGACGCGGCCTTCGGCAAGGGCTCGAACCGCGAGCTGCTGTCCGAGGTGATCGGCCGCCTCGACGTGCAGGTCGAGCTCTCGGGCGGCATCCGCGACGACGCCTCCCTGGAAGCAGCCCTGGCCACCGGCGCCCGCCGCGTCAACCTCGGCACCGCCGCGCTGGAGGACCCCTCCTGGACCGCCAAGGTGGTCACCACCTACGGCGACCGCGTCGCCATCGGCCTCGACGTGCGCATCACGGAGGAAGGCCACCGCGTCAAGGGCCGCGGCTGGACCTCCGACGGCGGCGACCTGTGGGAGGTCCTCGAGCGCCTCGACCGCGACGGCGCCGCCCGCTACGTGGTCACCGACGTGAGCAAGGACGGCACGCTCAAGGGCCCGAACCTCGACCTGCTGCGCGAAGTCACCGCCCGCACCGACGCGCCCGTGATCGCGTCGGGCGGCGTGTCCAGTGTGGACGACCTGAAGGCGTTGTCGGGGCTGGCCGCCGACGGTCTGGAAGGCGCCATCGTCGGCAAGGCGCTGTACGCCGGGGCGTTCACGCTGCCCGACGCGCTCGCCGCCGTCCGCTGAGGTTTACCCCGCGGGTAATCGACGGGGTTACGTCCGCTCGGCAGGATCGGTTCTCGACAGGAGACCGATCCGGCCGAGGAGACCGACATGACCGCTTACGCCATCGCGCACCTTCGCCAGCCCGGAGTCATCCACCCCGAAGTGGGCGAATACCTCCGGCGTATCCAGTCCACTTTGGACCCGTTCGGGGGCCGGTTCCTGGTGCACGGAGCGCAGGCGCAGGTCGTCGAGGGTGTGTGGCCGGGGCCGATCGTGGTGATCGGCTTCCCGGACCTGGTGCAGGCTGGACGCTGGTACGACTCGCCGCGCTACCGCGAGATCCTGCCGCTGCGCACCGACCACCTGGTGGGCGACGTGGTGCTGGTCGAGGGCGTGGCGCCGGGGCACGACCCGGCCGAGCTGGCCGCGGAGCTGCTCGGCGCCGGGTGAGCGGGGCCGTCAGCTTCCGTCGAGCTTCACGGCGATCCCGATCGTGCGCTGCGGGCCGCCGCGGAGCTTGCTGAAGAACATCGACACCGGCCCCACGAGCGGGTAGTGGCGGCGGATGGCCCGGCGCACCCGCTCGGTGCCGGCGTCGTCGAGCAGCCGGGCGCTGCCGCTCATCGTGGGGCCGTGGGTGCGGCCGCGCACGTCGCTCGGCTGGATCTCGACGCGGCCGTTGTTGCGGATGCGCTTGACCTTGCCCGCCTCGCGCTCGGAGTACACGAGCACCTCGTCGCCGTCGAGGCCGAACCACACGGCGGTGGGCACGGCGCGCCCGTCGCGGCGGAACGTGGTGAGGACGACGTATTTCTCGCCGGCGAGGCGCTCCAGGTCCGCGGACATGTGTCCACAGTAGTCCGGAGAGCGCGGACCGGGGTTCAGCCGCCGATCCAGCCGTACCCGGGCTGCGGGTCCGGTACCACGGCGGCGGCGACGGCCAACAGTTGCGAGCGCGGCACCTTGCCCGACACCGTGAGCCAGCGGCCGGAGGCCAGCCGCACCGTGACCAGGTCCGCCGCGGCGGCACCCGGGACCCCGCGGACGGTGACCGGCACCGAACCGCCGAGGCCGGGGGACGCCGGGCCGAGCGTCGCGCGCACGGGCCCGGCCTCCAGCGTTGTCGTGGCGTCCGCCGGCGTGGTGCCGCTCACGGTCGTCGCCGTCGCGTGCAGCCCGGCGGGCAGCTGTCCGAAATAGCCCTCACCCCCGACCGGCGTCGGCCGACCCGGCACGACATCCTCGGCGATCCGCTGCGCGACGGCCTTCGCCGACGGCACCGCGTCAACCTCGGCCCGCAACACGTGCGACTCGTCGGCCGACCAGGTCAGCACCGCCGACGTCGCGGAACCGGTGACCATCGCCACCCGCCCGTGCACCAGCACCTGGTCCGGCAACGCGGCGATCCGCAACGCCGTCGCCGACCACTCCGGATCTTCAGTGGAGAACGCCGACAACTCGATCCGGCTGGGTCCGGCGAACCACCGCCTCACCTGCGGCGTGGTCCCCGGCCCGGCCGACCGGTACTGCTCCGTGAACCCGTCCGGCAACCACCCGGGCGCGTAACTCAGCACCGGCCGGCCCGCGGCCGGCGGCACTCGCGCCGGCCACGTGGCCACCAACGACACCCCGACCGTGGCCGCCACCACCGCTGCGGCCACCGCCGCCAGGGCGAACCGCGGCCTCCGCCGCCGCTGCCGCGCCCTGACCAGCCGGTTGCGGATCTCGTGGCCGTCGGGAGCACGCTCGGCGAGCCGTTCGAGGCTGTCGCGCAGCAGCGTCTCGGTGTCGCGCTCGGGCTGGCTCATTCTCCGGCTCCGGTGGTCAGTGCGGGGGAAAGGGGAAACGCGGCGGCCCGCAGCGTCGCCAGTGCCCGCGAGATCTGGCTGCGCACGGTCGAGGGAGCGCATCTGAGCACGGCGCCGATCTCCTCGTCGGAGTAGTTCTCGTAGTACCGCAGCACCACCGCCGCCCGCTGTTTGCGGGGCAGGGCCGCCAGCCGGGCCAGCATCTCGTCCCGCTCGTCGTAGGCCACGGCGGGGTCGGCCGCCGGCGGGCCGATCGCGTCGAGCACCTCGTGGCTCGACGGCACCACCCGCCGGACCGCGCGGCGCCGCCAGGAGAGGTACTCGTTGGTGACCATCCGGCGCACGTACGTGGGCGGCGAGTCGATCTTCGCCCACCGCTCCTGCGCCCGCAGCAGCACGTCCTGCACGATGTCCTGCGCCAGGTGCGGATCGTCGGTGAGGACGGTCGCGTAGCGCAGGAGCCCGTCGAGGCGCTCCGCCACGAACTCGTCGAAGCTGGTGGTCACGCCCCTTCAGACGCGCGAGCACCCCGTTCTGATGCGTCGGGTCGAGAAATTCTCGCGGCCCGACCGGGCGGACGGACCGTCGCAGGTGGACGGCTACGCTTGTGGCATGGCTGTGGCGGTGAGGGTGATCCCGTGTCTGGACGTCGACGCGGGCCGCGTGGTGAAGGGCGTCAACTTCGCCGATCTGCGGGACGCGGGCGACCCCGTGGAGCTGGCCCATCGCTACGACGCCGAGGGCGCCGACGAGCTGACTTTCCTCGACGTCACGGCTTCCTCCGGTGACCGCGAGACCACCTTCGACGTGGTCCGCCGCACGGCCGAGCAGGTCTTCATCCCGCTGACCGTGGGCGGCGGCGTGCGCTCCACCGACGACGTGAACCGCCTGCTGCGCACGGGCGCGGACAAGGTGAGCATCAACACGGCCGCGATCGCGCGCCCGGAGCTGCTGCGCGAGGCGTCGCGCCGGTTCGGGGCCCAGTGCATCGTGCTGTCGGTCGACGCGCGGCGCGTGCCCGAGGGCAGCGAGCCGACGGCGTCGGGCTTCGAGGTGACCACCCACGGCGGACGCCGCGGCACCGGCATCGACGCGGTGGAGTGGGCCGCGCGCGGCGAGGAGCTGGGCGTGGGGGAGATCCTGCTCAACTCGATGGACGCCGACGGCACCAAGTCCGGCTTCGACCTGTCGCTGATCGAGATGGTGCGCAACGCGGTGCGCGTGCCGGTGATCGCCAGTGGCGGCGCGGGTGCGGTCGACCACTTCCTGCCCGCCGTGTCGGCCGGCGCCGACGCCGTGCTGGCGGCTAGCGTGTTCCACTTCGGACAGCTGAAGATCGGCGACGTCAAGGGTGCCCTGCGCGAGGGCGGGGTCACCGTCCGATGAGCCTCGACGCCGCGCTGTCGGAGCGGCTCAAGCGCAACGCCGACGGCCTGATCGCGGCTGTCGTGGTGGAGCACTCGACGTCCGACGTGCTGATGATGGCCTGGATGAACGACGAGGCCCTGGAATCCACCCTCACCACCCGGCGCGCGACCTACTGGTCCCGCAGCCGCCAGGAGCTGTGGGTGAAGGGCGAGACCTCCGGACACGTGCAGCACGTTCGCGAGGTGCGGATCGACTGCGACGGTGACACAGTGCTCCTGCGCGTGGACCAGACCGGGCCGGCCTGCCATACGGGCACCCACACCTGTTTCGACTCCGCGGAGCGCCTGCTCCTCGCCGACGAGAGTGAGAACACCCCGTGACGGTTGTCGCGAACGTGCTGGTGGGGCTGGTCGCCCTCCTCCACGTTTACATCGTGGTGCTCGAAATGTTCCTCTGGACGACCCCGCGCGCCCGCGCGGCGTTCGGCAACACCGAGACCTTCGCGCGGGAGAGCAAGGTGATGGCGGCGAACCAGGGGCTCTACAACGGTTTCCTCGCCGCCGCCCTCATCTGGGGGCTCATCGCCACCGACCCGACCGGGTTCCAGTTCAAGCTCTACGGCCTGGCCTGCGTGATCGTCGCCGGCCTGTACGGCGCCGCGACGGCGTCGAAGCGGATCCTGTTCGTGCAGGTCGTGCCGGGCGTGCTCGCGCTGGTGTTCGTGCTGCTGGCTCGCTGAGCCCGATTGTGCACACGCCGGCGGCGGCCATTCGGTCGCCTCCGGCGGCGGTGTCGTGCGTCGCAGGATTTTCCCTGGGCGAGGGCAATTTTTCGGCGGTACGTTGGCCCGATGGACCTGGGGACGACCAGCCGGCGGCCACGCCCGCGCAACGCCCGGGCGCGCCGATCGGCCAAGCGGCGCGCGGCGGAAGCACGCGCGTGGGCGAAGTGGGGCAGCGTGATCGGCCCCCGCAAACCCGAGCCGCACGCGATCCCGTTCCGCCTGACCTCCACGTCGAAGTGGACGGTCCGCTGACGAACCGCGCGAGAGGCGGCCTCGACGCCGACGAGCCGGCCTGGAACCGCGTGCTGCGCAAGCGATCGTGGCGATCCGTCACCGCCGCCGTCCTGTGGTTGCTCGTGCTGATCTCGGCGGTGCTCGGCATGGTCGGCGCGGACGCGTCGGCAGACTCCCTGCTCGTGAGGCGGGGTGCGCGCGGTCGGCCGGGTGGCCGAGGTGACGGATCCGGGGCCTGATCTGCCCGGCGCTCGTGGCCCTGGTGTTCTTCCCGTGGAGCACGGCGTTCGCCGTGCGCTGGGTCCGCCGGTGGCGTGCGGCCCGGCGCTCGCGCTGGGTGCCCGTCACGAGAACCGCCGCGAGCCCCGAAGGCGCGCACCAGGTGTTGACGTTGCACGTCGACGGCAGCACGCGGCTGAAGGTCCGGACCTTCTCGATGCTGCCCGGCCGCTACACGTTCCTGCAGCGACCCGAACCGCGGCACGCGTGGCTGGGTGGTGAGGGGCGCGGCCGTGTACTGGTGATCGAGCGCCGGGCGCTCCCCTACCCGATTCCCGTCCGCTCGGTGTGAACAACGGAACACGAGGGGGAGACAAGCAGGAATTGCCGTCATGGCGGCCGGAATCCGGATCTAGGCTTGCGCCGGTGAAGCACGAGACGACCGAGGCCGACACCGCCGCCTGTGATTCCGCGGTGCGGCAGCGCGTCCGCTGGACCGCGGTGGTCGCGGTCGTGTTCCTGGTGCTGCTCGGGGTTTCGGCCTTCGGCGCGAAGCGGATCTTCACGGCGTACAACGGCCTGCAGGTGAACGGGGCACCCGCGACCGGCAAGGTCACCGAGGTGTCCCACAGCCGTCGCGGCGTGAGCACGTTCGAGGTGGCGTACTCGGCGAACGGCACCCGTGAAGAGTCCTCCTTCAGCATCGACGGCGACAACGCGTACTCCGTCGGCCAGACCGTGACCGTGCGCTACGACCCGGCGGACCCGGCCCACGCGGAGGTGGACGGGCAGGTGGCCCCCTTCTCCCGCGAGGGGCTGATCGCGCTCGCGGTGCTGGTGTCGCTGGTCGTGTGCGTCTGGTCCGCGCTGGTGAGCCTGGCCTGGGCCCGTCGCCGCCGCGGCGAGGGCTGGCAGTGGGTCGAGACCACCGACCCGGCCCGCGGTGGCAACCCTGCGCTGAGCTTCCTGTGCACGGGCAGCGGCATCAAGGCGAAACGCACCCGCCACCTCCGCGCGGGCCGGTTCGCGCTCCGGCCCGGACCACCCGTCGCGGGCTGGCTCTCGGGTGACGGGAAGGTGGTCACGCTCGTGGTGCCGCCGGCGAAGGACGGCGGCCGGCCGTCGCTCTACCGCCTGCGCGACGCGGAAAAGCCGTGAGCGCCGCACCTGGTGGCCCGCGGATTCCGAACCGTAGGCTCTGCTGATGGATCTGGGGACGACCGGCTCGGCGAGGTGGGACCGCGTGCTGCGCCGGCAGTACTGGCGGTCGGTGGGCTGGGTCGTGGTGTTCGGGGTGGTGCTGCCGGCGCTGCTGCTGCTGGGCCTGTGGTGGCAGGACAGCCGCGCCACCTGGCTGCTCGACCACGGCGACGAGACCACGGGCCAGGTCACGCAGGTCCGCACCTCGGCCCGCGGGCACGACGTGCCCACCATCTCGGTCGCCTTCCAGGCACACGGCATCCCCGAACAGGTCGACATCGACGGCGACTCCGGCCGCGACTACCAGGTGGGCGACTCCGTCACGGTGCTCTACGACCCCGCCGACCCGACGCACGCGCGGACCCCGGACGACGAAAACCTCAGCGACGGCTGGATGTTGGCCTTCGTGATCCCGCTGCTCCTGCTCATCATCTTCATCCCGGTCACGATCGCGGCCGCGGTGGCCTGGGCACGCCGCCGCCGCGCCGCCCGCACCTCCACCTGGCGGCCCGTGCGCCTGCGCACCCACGAGGACACCGACCACGGCCAGACCGTGCGCTTCACCCTCAACGGCCGCCAGGTCGTCGCCAAGCCGACGGTCCTGTCCTACGTGCCGCGGGGCTCGAAACGCCGGGCCGGCGCACACGTCGCCGGGTCGGGCCGCCGGCTGGTGCTGGTCCTGCCCACCGGCTCCCGCCGCGGCCGGCCCCGCGCGGTCGCGCTGAAGGTGAGCGCCGAGCGGTAAGGGACCGTCAACACGCCTGGCGCGTCCGTTCGGTTGCCTTCTCCACCGGTGTTCTGGATCGCAGCTTTTTCGCTGGTGAAGCGTGATTTCTCGGTCGTAGTCTCGCCTGATGGATCCGGGGATCACGGACGATAAGGACGACGAACCTCTCCTAACCCGCACCGGGCGGCCGAAGGTGCCGGACCCGGTGACGTTGGACCGCGCCGTCCGCGCTCGTATCCGCCGGGCGAACGGGGCGGCGGCGCTGTGGGCGCTCGTGGTGGCGGCGACGATCGCCGGCGCGGGTGCGCTGTTCAGCTGGTCGGATCGGCTGCTCGTGGAGATGACCACCCAAGACCCCCGTCGAAGGGTGTGGGTCGCCGGCAGCGACCGGCGCCGCGTCCTGATGCGGTCCTACGGCCCCGGAAGCGTTGGGCCGTATGCGATCCCGCTGCGGGAGCAACGCGGGAAGGCCGGCCGGTGAGCAGACGTCCGGTCGGCAAGAAACGGCGTGGCCTGGCGAAGTTCCCGGTGGTCCGCGCGGCGCCCCGCGACGGAGAGCCGTACCTGCCACTCGGACGCGACGCGCGACCCGAGGGGGCCGAGCGGGTGCTGCAGCGGATGGGCGGGCGCGTGGCGCTGTACCTCGCGGCCGTGGCCGTCTGCGTCGGCATGGCGATCGCCGGCGTGAACCGCTTCGGTGCCATCGAGGCAAGCTCCCACGTGGTGCACGACGACGCCGTCACCGTCGACGCCGACGTCATCGGCTACCTGGCCGAGGGTACGTACATCCACGTCACCTACCCGGCCCCCAGCGGCAGCGTGTACGACGCGGCGCTGGGCGTGTCGCGGGGGAACTTCCCCGCCCCCGGCGAGCGGGTGCGGATCACCTACAACCCGGACGCGCCGAACACCGCCTGGTTCGCCGACGACGACGGGTGGGACCCCCTCCAGGAGACGATCGCCTTCGGCCTGCTGTTCGCCGGGATGCTCGGCTGGATCACCGCGGTCTCCTTCGCCGGGGTGTGGTGGTGGCGCCGGCGTGTGGTGCGGCGGACCGGGTGGCGCGCGGCGAAGTTCGACTTCGGCGAACCCGGCGTCGTCCATGCCGCGTTCACCGACGGCACCCGCCTCCGGTTGCGGCCGGCCGACGGCCTCTCCCGCAGGTACGCACGCTTCGGCCGCGGCCGGTACCGGGGCTTCCTCGCCGGTACCGGCGACAACATGGTGCTGCTCGTTCCCGGGAAGAAGGAGCTCGTGCTGAAGGCCGTCAGCACCCGGTGGACCTAGAACCCGAGGTCACCCGTGAGGTAGCGCTGCACGGTGGGCGCGATCGCCTTCACGAGCGTGTCGACGTCGGCGGCCACCATAGGCTCGAAGCGCGCGATGTAGCGGATCACGCCGATGCCCACGAGCTGCGACGCGCACAGCGAGGTGCGCAGCGCGGCGTCGCCCGAGCCCATGTCGGCGATGATCTCGGCGAAGAACTTCGAGAAGAACTCCCGCAGCACGGTCGCGGCCAGCTCGTGGCTCGCGACGCTGCGCACGAGTGCCTGGAACGTCTCGCCGCCGACGCCGTCCCAGCGCGTGACGAAGGTGCGCACGATGCGTTCGCCGAACTCGTCGTCCGGGCCGTCGCGCAAGGTGCCGAGCAGTTCGATCGGGGAGAACGGCAGCTCCAGCACGGCTTGGGCGAACAGGCCCTCCTTGCCGCCGAACCAGTGGTTGACCATGGCCGCGTCGACGCCGGCCCGCCCGGCGATGGCCCGCACGGTGGCGCGTTCGTAACCGTGTTCGGCGAACACCGCGCGGGCGGCCTCGACCAGCGCCGTCCTCGTGTCCTGTCCGGCAGGCCGGCGGCCGCGCCTGCGGGAGGTAGTGTCTTCGGTGCTCACGGGTCCACTATGACTGGTCGTCCCCGTGAATTCAACAGTCGCTGAATTCAAGCGCCGCCCCCGGTCCGACCGAGGTCCGCCGAGGCCCGCGCGGCACAATGGGGCGCATGGTCAGCTCAGCAGCCGGCAAATCCGCCGGGCCCGGCCCGGTCAGCCCCTCCCGCGCCGAGTTCCGCGCGCTCGCCGAAGGCCGCCGCGTGATCCCCGTGGTGCGCAAGGTCCTCGCCGACGGCGAGACCCCGCTCGGGATCTACCGCAAGCTCGGCGCCGATCGCCCCGGCACGTTCCTGTTCGAGTCGGCGGAGAACGGCAAGTCGTGGTCGCGCTGGTCGTTCATCGGCGTGGACAGCCCGGCCGCGCTGACCGTGCACGACGGCAAGGCCGTGTGGACCGGCACCCCGCCCGTCGGCCTGCCGACCGAGGGCGACCCGCTGCAGGTGCTGCGCGCCACCGTGGAAGCCCTGCACACCGAACCGCTGCCCGGCCTGCCCCCGCTGACCGGCGGCATGGTCGGCTACATCGGCTACGACGCCGTGCGCTGGCTGGAGAAGCTGCCCGAGCTCGCCGAGCGCGACCTCGACATCCCGGAGCTGACCATGCTCCTGGCCACCGACCTCGCGGCGTTCGACCACCATGAGGGCACCGTCACGCTCATCGCCAACGCCGTCAACTGGGACGACTCGCCCGAGCGCGTGGACGCCGCCTACGACAGCGCGCTGACGCGGCTCTCGGCGATGACCGAGCAGCTGCGCGTGCCCGCGCCGCCCACCGTCGCGACCTTCGACCGGCCGGCGCCGGAGTTCAAGCGCCGCCGCACGAAGGAGGACTTCCACGCGGCCGTCGACAAGGCCGTGGAAGCGATCAAGGCCGGCGAAGCGTTCCAGGTCGTGCCCTCGCAACGGTTCGAGATCGAGACCGGTGCCGACGCGCTCGACGTCTACCGCGTGCTGCGCACGTCGAACCCGAGCCCGTACATGTACCTGCTGCGGCTGGAGGGCTTCGACATCGTCGGCTCCAGCCCCGAGTCGCTGGTCACCGTGCGCGACGGCCGCGCCACCACGCACCCGATCGCGGGCACGCGCTGGCGCGGAGCCGACCCGGAGGAGGACGCGCAGCTCGCCAAGGACCTGCTGGCCGACGACAAGGAACGCGCCGAGCACCTCATGCTCGTCGACCTCGGCCGCAACGATCTCGGCAAGGTCTGCCGCCCGGGCAGCGTGCACGTGGTCGACTTCTTCCAGATCGAGCGCTACAGCCACGTGATGCACATCGTGTCCACGGTCACGGGCGAGCTGGCCGAGGGCAAGACCGCGTTCGACGCGGTCACCGCCTGCTTCCCGGCCGGCACGCTCTCCGGCGCGCCCAAGGTGCGCGCGATGCAGCTGATCGAAGAGCTGGAGCCAGTACGCCGCGCCCTGTACGGCGGTGTGGTCGGCTACCTCGACTTCGCGGGCGACGCCGACACCGCCATCGCCATCCGCACCGCGCTGATGCGCGACGGCGTCGCCTACGTGCAGGCCGGCGGCGGGGTGGTCGCCGACTCCGTGGCCGACTACGAGGACACCGAGTCGTTGAACAAGGCCCGCACGGTGCTCTCGGCCGTCGCGGCGGCCCAGACCATGGTGCCCGCGGGCGAGTTGGATCCGGCAGAGGACTCGGCCGGTGTCTGAGCAGGGAGAACCGGACCGCGTCGCCACGGATTCCGCAGCGGCCGAACCGGTGCAGCCCGCCGATCCGGCGCGATCCGGCGGCGAAACCCCGTCCGGCGCCGGGAAAACTCCGGCCAAGCCGTCCCGCCGTCCACTGTGGATGATCGTCGTCGGCCTGCTGCTGGGCGCGCTCGCCTTGTGGGGCGCGTCGAAGCTCGCTTGGTTCGCCGAGTTCCGCGACGGCGGGGTGCTCGGCCGCCGGCTCTACACCGAGGACGGTGAGCAGCGCGCCACCGCGCTCGTGCCCTTGGCGCTGCTGGCACTGGCCGGTGTCGCGGGCGTGATCGCCACCGGCGGCTGGGCGCGGCGGATCCTGGGTGTCGTGCTGGCGCTGGCCGGGCTCGCGGGTGTCTGGACCGGCGTGAACGGCGTGAAGTTCGGCGGCTGGGCGCCCGGGCTGCCCGTGACGGAATTGCTGGTTGGCCGCGGCCTGGCCGTGCTGGGCGGAATTCTTCTCGTCGTCGCGGGGTTGTTGGCGGTCAAGGTCGCGGGTACCGCGCGGCGGCTCGGGAGTCGTTACGCGGCCCCGGGCGCGAAGCGCGCCAAGCGCGATCCCGACGTCGAGCTGTGGGAGGCGCTTTCCGAAGGTGAGGACCCCACCGCGGGCAGGTGAACGCCGGGTACCGAAGCGCATTCGGAGCAAGGCGTGCACCCGGAACGGGCCCGTCCGAGTGCGGGGGTTAGCATCGTTTCGGCGGGAAGGGGAAGGTTTTTGTGAGCGAACTTGCGATGGGATCGATGATTTCGCCGACGGGCGGGTGTGCCCGATGAGCGTGCTCGAAGACATCGTCGCCGGCGTGCGCGAGGACCTCGCGGTCCGGGAATCCGCGCTGCCCTTCGACGAGCTCAAGGCCCGCGCGGCGAAGGCTCCCGCGCCCCGGGACGTGATGGCCGCCCTGCGCGAGTCGGGCATCGGCGTGATCGCCGAGGTCAAGCGGCGCAGCCCGTCCAAGGGTGACCTCGCCGCGATTCCCGACCCCGCTTCCCTGGCCAAGGACTACGAGGACGGCGGCGCGCGCGTGATCAGCGTGCTCACCGAGCAGCGCCGCTTCGGCGGTTCGCTCGCCGACCTCGACGCCGTGCGCGCGGCTGTCGACATTCCCGTGCTGCGCAAGGACTTCATCGTCAGCCCGTACCAGGTGCACGAGGCCCGGCTGCACGGTGCGGACATGGTGCTGCTGATCGTGTCCGCGCTGGAGCAGAACGCGCTGGCCGCTTTGCTCGACCGCGTCGAGTCGCTCGGCATGACCGCCCTCGTGGAGATCCACAACGCCGAGGAAGCCGACCGCGCGCTCGAAGCCGGTGCCCAGGTGATCGGCGTCAACGCCCGCAACCTGCACACGCTGGAAGTCGACCGGGACGTGTTCTCCCGCCTCGCCCCGGGGCTGCCGTTCGAGGTGTTCAAGGTCGCCGAGTCCGGCGTCCGCGGCCCGGGCGACCTGATGTCCTACGCCGGTCAGGGCGCCGACGCCGTGCTGGTCGGCGAGGGCCTGGTGGCCTCCGGCGACCCGAAGGGCGCGCTGGTGAAGCTCGTCACCGCCGGTTCGCACCCCGCCTGCCCGAGGCCGTCGCGGTGACCGGGGAGCACGGCAAGTACGACCCCGACGAGCGCGGCTACTACGGCCCGTACGGCGGCCGGTTCATGCCGGAAGCGCTCATCGGCGTCGTCGACGAGGTCGCGGCCGAGTACGACAAGGCGCGCACCGACCCGGAGTTCACCGGTGAGCTGCGCCGCCTGCTCAACGAGTACGCGGGCCGCCCGTCCCTGCTCACCGAGGCCAAGCGCTTCGGCGAGCACGCCGGAGGCGCGCGGGTGTTCCTCAAGCGCGAGGACCTCAACCACACCGGTTCGCACAAGATCAACAACGTGCTCGGCCAGGCGCTGCTCACCAAGCGCATGGGCAAGAAGCGCGTGATCGCCGAGACCGGCGCGGGCCAGCACGGCGTGGCCACGGCCACCGCGTGCGCGCTGCTCGGCATCGAGTGCCTGGTCTACATGGGTGAGGTCGACACCGAGCGCCAGGCGCTCAACGTCGCGCGCATGAAGCTGCTCGGCGCCGAGGTCGTGCCGGTGCGGACCGGGTCGCGCACACTCAAGGACGCCATCAACGAGGCCTTGCGCGACTGGGTCACCAACTCCGAGACCACGCACTACATCTTCGGCACCGCCGCGGGCCCGTACCCGTTCCCGACGATGGTGCGCAACTTCCACAAGGTCATCGGCGAGGAAGCGCGCGCCCAGATCCTGGAGCAGGCCGGGCGCCTGCCCGACGCCGTCGCCGCGTGCGTCGGCGGCGGGTCCAACGCCATCGGCATCTTCTCGGGCTTCTACGACGACCCGTCGGTGCGGCTGGTCGGCCTGGAGCCGGGCGGTGAGGGCATCGAGGGCAACCGCCACGGCGCGACGCTCACCAAGGGCTCCCCGGGCAACCTCCACGGCGCGATGACGTACCTGCTGCAGGACGAGGACGGCCAGACGATCGAGTCGCACTCGATCTCCGCCGGGCTCGACTACCCGGGCGTCGGCCCGGAGCACGCGTGGCTCAAGGACACCGGCCGCGCCGAGTACCGCCCGGTGACCGACGCCGAGGCCATGGACGCGTTCCGGCTGCTCTCGCGCACCGAGGGCATCATCCCGGCCATCGAGTCGGCCCACGCGCTGGCCGGAGCGCTGGTGCTCGGGCGTGAGCTCGGGCCCGACGGCCTGATCGTCGTGAACCTCTCGGGCCGCGGCGACAAGGACATGGACACCGCGGCCCAGTGGTTCGGCCTCGTGGACGGGGAGGGCAAGTGAGCGGCGTCGACGACGTCTTCGCGGCGACGCGGGCGGAAGGCCGGGCCGCACTGGTCGGCTACCTGCCCGCCGGCTTCCCCTCCGTCGACGGCTCCAAGGACCTCCTGGCCGCCACGATCGACGGCGGCGCCGACCTGCTCGAGATCGGCGTGCCCTACTCCGACCCGGTGATGGACGGCCCCACCATCCAGGCCGCCGCCCAGTCGGCACTGGACAGCGGGTTCAAGCTGAAGGGGCTCTTCGAGGTCGTCGAGGCCGTGTCCGCGCGCGGCGGCAAAGCCGTGGTCATGACGTACTGGAACCCTGTGCACCGCTACGGCGTGGACCGCTTCGCGCGTGACCTCGCCTCCGCGGGCGGCCTGGGCATGATCACGCCCGACCTGATCCCGGACGAGGCCGCCGAGTGGATCGCCGCCTCGGACACCCACGGCCTGGACCGGATCTTCCTGGTGGCCCCCTCGTCGTCGGAGGAACGCCTGGCGCTGACCACGGCCGCGTCCTCGGGCTTCGTCTACGCCACAGCCGTCATGGGCGTCACCGGCGCCCGCGACGCGGTCGGCGTCCACGCGGAGGACCTGGTCCGCCGCACGCGTGCCCACACCTCGCTCCCGATCGGCGTGGGCCTCGGCGTCCGCTCCGGCGACCAGGCCGCCCAGGTGGGTGCCTTCGCCGACGCGGTGATCGTCGGCTCGGCCCTGGTCACGGCCGCGGCCGAGGGCAGCGTCGACGGCGTGCGCAAGCTGGCGGAAGAGCTCGCGGAAGGCGTGCGCCGGGCTCCGGCCCGGGCCTGACTCCTCTCGGAGGTAGCCGATGCTGCGGCAGGTCGCGGACGGTGTGCGCGTCCACACCAGCACGTTCTGCCAAAGCAACGCGGTGATCGTCGAAGGCGACGCCGGTGTCCTGCTCATCGACGCCGGCGTGCTCGACGAAGAACTGGCCGACCTCGCTCGTTCACTGGACCGGCCCGTGGTGGCCGGCTTCTCCACGCACCCGCATTGGGACCACCTGCTGTGGCACCCGCTGCTGGGCGCGGCGCCCCGCCACGCCACTGCCCGCTGCGCGGCCTTCGTCGAGTCCCGGCTGTCGGCGCCGGGCGCCCAGGCCCGCGTGACGTCGATGATGCCGCCGGACCTGGTCTCACGGATCCCGCTGGACCTGCTCGGCGATGTCACCGCTCTGCCCGCCGACGCCACCGAGCTCCCCTGGGACGGGCCGCGGATCCGGATCCTCGAACACCAGGCCCACGCTCCGGGCCACGCGTCGCTGCTCCTCGAGGACTCCGGCGTGCTGATCGGCGGCGACATGCTGTCCGACGCGCTGATCCCGATGCTCGACCTGAGCGGCACCGCCGACCCGGTGGGCGACTACCTCGCGGCCCTGGACCTGCTCTCGACCACGGCCGCGTCGGTGGTCATCCCGGGCCACGGCTCGGTCGGGGCTGACGTGTCCGCCCGCATCGCCCAGGACCGCGCGTACGTGGAGTCCGTGCGCGACGGCGTGGATCCGGCCGACCCGCGGCTCGGCCCGACGGCGTTCGGCAAGGACTTCCTGCCCGGCGTGCACGAGCGGCAGGTGCAGCACCTCGGTGGTTCCTGAAGCCCACGCGGCCGTCAGTGCTTCAGTGCAGCCACCGCATCACGTCGCACAGGTCTTCGGCGTCCAGCGCGCCCAGTTCGGCGATCTCGCCGCGCCGGACGTCGGCCAGCGTCGTGGCCAGTTCCGGTCCGAAAGCTGTCTGAAGCGCATCGTCGGCGACGAACGCGGCCACCGCCTCGTCCAGTGACCGCGGCAGCCGCGTCACTCCCGCGGCCGCCGCGTCGGCAGCGGACAACGTTCCCGGATCCACCTCCACCGGCGCCGGCAACCGCGCCGAAGCGGCAACCCCGGCCAGGCCCGCGAACAGCAGCCCGGCCACGACCAGGTAGGGATTGGCCGTGAGGTCGAAACATTTCACCTCGAAGTTCGCGGCCGTCTCCCGTTTTCCGATCGGGCCGCGCACCAGGCGCAGTGGTGCTTCGCGGTTTTCCGGCCCCCACGCGGTGAACACGCCGGCCCAGTGGTGCGGTTCGAGCCGCAGGTAACTCACCACCGACGGCGCCCCGAGGGCCAGCAACGCGGGCAGCCGCGTGAAAATCCCCGCGGCGAACGATTCTGCGACGGGGCTCAACCCGAGCGCACCGGAACCTCCGGCACAGAGATTCCGCCCGTCCTCCCAGAGGCTGAAGTGCACGTGCCCGCCGTTGCCGACGCCGTCGGGCGCGTACTTCGGCGTGAACGACGTCCGCAACCCGTGCGCCAGCCCCACCGTGCGGATCGTCTCGCGCGCCAGCACCGCGACGTCCGCCGCGCGCACCGGATCGTCGGCGGCCACCGACACCTCGAACTGCCCTTCGGCGTATTCGGGGTGCACCTGCTCGACACCGATGTCCTGACTGTCCAAAGCGGACACCAGATCCCGCGCGTACTCGGCGTGCGAAGCCAACCGTGAATAGCCGTAGGCCGGCCCGGGAACGAGCAAGCCGTCGAGCCCCGCGACGACCCACTCCAGCTCGAACGCCATCCGCGCCGAATAGCCGTGCGAAGCGAGCTGCGCGGCCGCCGAAGCCGCCAGCGCGCGGGAGTCCTGCGGGTGGGGCGAGCCGTCCTGGTCGTAGCGCCACGCCGGTGCCCACGCCCAGCCCGGCTGCGCCGCGAGCACCGTCACGGCGTCGAGGTCGGGGTGCAACCGCAAGTCGCCGACGGGCCCGAGCGAGTACGCGCCGGAGGTGATCGTGTCCGTGCACAGGAAGAAGTCGAACGAGTTCGACGCCCCCACACCCCACGCCGCCACCTCGGCGAGCCGGCCCACCGGCACGGCCTTCACACGGGAGATGCCGGAGTTGTCGACGAAGGTCAACGCCACCACGTCCACCCCCGAACGGCCCAGCCGCGCCGCCACCTCGACACCCCGCAGGGAAAGTTCTGCCCGATCGAGCTGGCCCATCCTGCCCCCACGAGGTTCACTGGTTCATTCGGTCATCCCCCCGACGAGCCCTCCCGACGAGCGAGGAGCGCATCGTGTCAGACACCATCGAAACCCGTCCAGCGCTGAGGCGCACGCTGTCGGTGTGGCAGGCCGTGGGTCTGTCCGTGGCGCTGATGGCACCGAGCATGGCCGCCAACATCAACCCCCAGCAGACCGCGGCCGCCGCCGGGCGCGCCGTGCCGTATGCCTGGACCGTGGGACCCTGCCGACGCTGACGCCGGGCTCTTGCCGTCGCCTGGATGGTCGTCCCGTGCGCTATTCGCGCACGCAGGTCTGAAGGCCCAGAGATCGCCAACCGGGTGGGCAGTCGGGAACGTGGAAGTGGATGCAGCAGTAGATGACGAACCCCAACACCAGCACCACCGAGGGCACTCCGTAGCGCAGCCACCAGCGCCAGAGGCATCCGCGCGTGCCGCAGCGCGGCATCTCGCCTTCCCACATGGTTGTGCCGTGGGTACACGTCGGAGTGAACCAGCCAGTTTTCTCGGTGGCCGCGTACAGGTGCGCCCGGTTCTCCTCGGGCGTCTGTTTGGTGCTCCGGTGGGTGCTGGTCATCAGCAGTGGCAGGCGGAGCCGCAGACGATGCAGAACTGCGACCCGTTGCTGTGCAGGCAGTTGTGGTCGTAGCCGAGTACACGGCGGACCAAGTTGCGCAGTCGCTTAGTCACGATGTGAATCCTATCTGTAGTGGGCGGCCAATGAAACCGGCTGCCGCAACATCTCGCGCGCCATCCTCGGCACGGCACTGTTCGGCGGTGCGTTCTTCGTGATCGTGACGGCCGTGGAGATGATGGCCTTCGGCTCCGACGCCCCGGCCTTCCACGACTCACCCTCGCTGCTC
Source organism: Amycolatopsis sp. NPDC004368 (assembly GCF_053602515.1). Taxonomy (NCBI): domain Bacteria; kingdom Bacillati; phylum Actinomycetota; class Actinomycetes; order Pseudonocardiales; family Pseudonocardiaceae; genus Amycolatopsis; species Amycolatopsis sp. NPDC004368. Next base: position 113,920 of record NZ_JBSGDT010000006.1, read on the forward strand.
GGCGAGCTGGGCAGCACCTTCGTCGGCTCCTGGGCCGGCGACGTGATCAGCATCGGCGCCGCCATCAGCGCCTTCGGCTGCTGCCTCGCCTGCGTGGTCGGCGGCTCGCGCCTGCTCTTCGCCCTCGGCCGCGACGCTTTCGACGGCCGCGGCATCGGCCGCACCTCCGCCAAGGGCACCCCGGTCATCGCCGTCACGGCCGTTGCGCTGGCTGCCGCGCTCATCATCGTGGTGTGCGCGGTGTTCTTCGGCGCGAAGGCCGAGGACACGTTCGCGTGGAGCGGCTCCATCGGGACGCTCATCCTGCTGGTGATCTACTTGTTGACCACCCTCGGCGCCATCCTGCTGCTCTTCGTCCGGCGGCGCGCCCACGCGCCGTGGTGGCACCTGGTGTTCCCGATCGGCGCGCTCGCGCTGCTGGGCTACACCGTGTACGTGAACGTCATCCCGTACCCCACCGAAGGCCCCGCCCGCTGGTTTCCCGTCACGGCGGGCGCGGTGCTGGTACTGGCCGTGATCCTGGTCCTCGCGCTGCCCGGTTTCGCCCGCCGGGTGGGGGAGCGGCTGAGCCTCGCGGGGGAAGCCGGCCCTGATTTGACGCAGCCCTGACGTGACGCAGCCCCGACGTGACGCAGCCCCGACGTGACGAGCCCTTACGTGACGAGCCCTGACGTGACCCAGCCCTGACGCATCGGCGCCCCCGGAGCCCGAGAAGCCACCGGGGGCGCCGGCCTTCGCCGCCGTGCGGCGAAGCTGGAACCCGGCCGCCGCGCCCGCTCGGGGTACGGCCGCGGCGGCCGGGAGCTCATTCGCCCGGCAGGTGCGGTTCGTCGTCGCCGGTCTCGGGGTTGCCGTCGTAGACCACGCAGTCGTCGTCGCTGATCCACCAGCCCACATCCATCACCTCCGGCCCGACGAGGTGCAGCCGCACGGTGTAGCCGAAAAAGCGAGCCAGCATCATCACGTTCGTCACCGCGTGATCCACGAACACAGGCGTGTTTTCCTTGCGCCACAACGCGATCGCGTCGATCCCCAACGCCGCCGCCACGTCGTCGCACGGGTACCCCGCCCGCAGCCGCAGCCGGCGCAGCTTCCGTTGCAGGCGCCACAGCTCGGTCATCGCGTACGCGTCGGCCGGGTTGTCGCCGTGGGGCATCCGCTGCCGCCACGGCGGACGCCGCTGCCCCGGATCGTCCTCGACGAGCAGCACCCGCAGCGAACACCCGAGGAACTGCGCGTACGCATCGAACAACGGGATGGTCGTGCTGGTCACCGCTCGCCGCTTCACCACGAGCACGTTCGCCGCCCGGATTCCCAGCATCCGCCCGGCTTCCCGGAAGGTCAGGCCCTCTTCCCGGCGGATCTCGTCGAGCCTCGCGGCCACCGCGACGAGCTGATCGAGCGCGGACAGCTGTATCGGCGCTGTCTCTCGCTCCGCGAGTTCCACTGTCATGTTCTCCCGTCTCTCCGCCGGTGCCGCCCTGGTGCCAATTGGTGCCGCCGAAAGCCGAAGAACTATGAACCCCGGCGGCAATCAGCGCAATGCACCGATCGAGTTAAGTAAAGGCACCAAAAGATGTGGTTTGCTGTGGTGCATGGCTGGCACCACTCCTCGAGCGCGCGCGATCGGCGCCGAACTCCGCAGGGCCCGCGAAGACGCCGGGTTGAGCGCACGCACACTGGCGACCCGCCTCGGGATCGCGCACACCACGATCGGTCGCTGGGAGTCTGGCGAGCGCAGCCCGCGCCCGACCGATGTCGCCGCGGTGCTCGGTGCGCTTGGCGTGGACCACGAGGTGCGCGAGGAACTGATCGAGCTTTCACGCAACAGCGATGGGCGCCATTGGGTTGCCTCCGGACTGCCGGAGCAGAAGCGCCAGCTTGCTGCTCTACTGGAACTGGAGCGCGATGCGGCGCGGATCGTGAATGTCTCGCCGCTGCTGGTGCCGGGCTTGCTCCAGTCTTCCGGCTATGCGCGCGCCATCATCGGTGGCGGTGGAGTCCCCTCAGTCGAGGTCGAGACCAGAGTCGCGGTGCGGATCGGTCGGCGCGATGTAATCATGCGGCGCGAACGCCCTGCCGAACTGCTGGCGCTGGTCGATGAGACCGCACTGAATCGGAACATCGGAGGGCCTTCGGTCATGGCCGATCAGTTGCGCTCGCTCGAAGAAGCCAGCCACTGGGCCAATGTGACCCTGCGAGCCATCCCCGAATCCGCAGGGTGGCACCCTGCACTGGAAGGGCCATTCGTGCTTCTGGAGTTCGCCGACCGCACATCGGTCGTGCAGATCGAGAACCGCCGATCCGCGTTGTTCTTCCACGAACCAGTCGATGTCGAGGCGTATCAGCTGGCGATCGATAGAGTCCAGGACATCGCGATGAGCCCCGCGGAGACCCGGGCACTCATCGCGGATGTCCTCGGCAACTTGGAGACGGGATGAAACAGCCCTTCACCGACTGGCGGAAGTCGAGCCGGTCGCAGAACACCTCGGATTGTGTGGAGATCGCGGTGACCACCGACCTCGTCGGTATCCGTGACACGAAACAGCGGGAAGCCGGTCACCTGACCGCCACCCGCGACGGTTGGTCGGCGTTCCTGGCCCAGCTCGGCCGCTGAACACCACCACCGGAAAGCCCTCAGCGACCCGAGAACGCTGAGGGCTTTCCGCTGTCCACCCCCGGCCCGCCCTTATGGTGGGGGACATGCTGGATTTCGTCGCCGACGTACCGCTCGTCGACCACCACTGCCACGGTGTGGTGACCAGCGCCGTCGAGCGGGAGGGCTTCGAGCGGATGCTCACCGAAGCCGACGCGGTCTCGCCGCTGGGCACGTCACTGTTCGATTCGCTCATCGGCCTGGCCGTGCGCGAGCGGTGCGCCCCCGTCCTCGACCTGCCGAAACACGCGGAACCCGGCGACTACCTGGCCCGTCGCGCCGAGCTGGGCGCCGAGGAGGTGAACCGGCGGTTCCTCCGGAAGACCGGCACCACCGACTACCTCCTCGACGGCGGCTTCCAGCCCGACGCGCTCACCGGCACGACCGAGTTCGCCACCCTCGCCGCCGCCCGGGCCCACGACGTGGTGCGGCTGGAGCAGGTGGCGGAGGACGTCGTGCGCGCGGGCACGAGCGCGAGCCGGTTCGCGACCGATTTCCGGACCGAACTCCAGAAGCGCACGGTGAACGCCGTCGGGGTGAAGTCGATCGCGGCGTACCGGGTGGGGCTGGAGCTTGAGGGGGAGCGTCCGGACGCGGTGGAGGTGGTGGACGCGGCCGGACGGTGGCTGGCGCGCGTCGGGGCCGGGTTGCCGTTGCGGCTGGCCGACGAGGTGCTCCACCGGCACCTGATCTGGTGCGGCATCGACCTGGGGCTGCCCGTGCAGTTCCACGTGGGCTACGGCGATTCCGACGTGGACCTGCACCGCTGCGATCCGTTGCTGCTCACCGGGTTCCTGCGGGCCACCCGCGACACGGGCGTGCCGATCCTGTTGCTGCACAACTACCCGTTCCACCGCAACGCCGCCTACCTCGCGCAGGTCTTCGAGCACGTGTTCGTCGACACGGGCCTCATCACGCACAACGCCGGCCTGAGAGCCCCGGCGATCCTGGCCGAGACACTGGAGCTGGTGCCGTTCGGGAAGCTGCTGTTCTCGACGGACGCGTTCGGGCTGGCGGAGCTCTACCACCTGGGCACGAGCCTGTTCCGCCAAGGACTGTCCGACTTCCTCGAATCGGCGCTCACCGCCGATGCACTGTCCGAAGTGGACGCCCAACGCATCACCCGCCTGGTCGCGAACGAGAACGCGAACCGGATCTACCGCCTGGAGCCCCGATGACTGGAGCCCCGATGACCAACCTGGCCACGCGCTGGCGCGCCGCCCTCGCCGACGAGCTGCCGGGGGCGATCGAGCTGCGTCACCGGCTGCACGCCGACCCGCGGGCGTCCGGCGACGAGGAGGACACCGCGCGCACGGCGGTGGCCGCGCTGGGGGCGGGCGAGGGCGTGCGCGTGGCGAAAACCGGGCGGCTGATCGAGCTGCCGGGCGAGCACGCCGGGCCCGCGGTGGCGTTGCGGGCGGAGCTGGACGCGTTGCCGGTGCCCGAGCGGACGGGGGTGGCGTGGGCGTCGGACTCCGGTCTGATGCACGCGTGCGGCCACGACGTGCACGTGGCCGCGCTGGTGGCCGTGTGCCGCGCGGCGCTCGGTGTCGGGCTGCCGCGGCGGCTGGTCGCGATCCTGCAGCCGCGGGAGGAGACGGCGCCTTCGGGGGCGCTGGACATCGTCGAGGCCGGGGCGCTGGAGGAGCTCGGCGTGGACACGGTGATCGGTGCCCACGTGCAGCCGCGGCTGCAGCACAACGTGGTGTCGGCGGCGCCGGGGCCGGTGAACGCGTCGACGGACGAGTTCGAGATCGTGCTCCACGGCCAGGGCGGTCACGCCGGGTATCCGCACCTGGTGCACGACCCGGTGCTCGCGTTGAGCCAGCTCGTGGTGAGCCTGCAGCAGCTCGCGAGCCGCCGCATCGACCCGGTGCACGGCGCCGTGTGCACGGTGGGGCGGATCCACGCGGGCACGGCCGCCAACGTCGTCCCGAACACCGCTGCCGCGCACGGCTCGCTGCGGCTCATGCGCGCGAGCGACCGCACGCACGCGCTGGAAGTGCTGGCCGACATCGTGCACGGCACGGCCCGCGCGTACGGCTGCACCGCCGACCTGCGGCTCAGCTCGGGTGAGCCGGTGCTGGTCAACGACCCGGCGCTCGCCGCGGCCGCGCAGCCGTGGCTGCTCGACGGTGGTGCCGACGTCGACGTGGACTTCCGCTCGTTCGGCGCCGACGACTTCGCCCACTACTGCGGCACGGGCACGCGGGGGCTGATGCTTTTCGTCGGCCTCGGCGACACCGCGGGCGCCCCCAGCCTGCACGACGAGGTGTTCCTGCCGGAGGACGCGGCCGTCGGGCAGGTCGCCCGGGCGCTGATGGCCGGGTACCTCGCCGCTCTGCAGCCGGGTGGTTACGAGTAGTCACCTTCGCGACCGGACCGTGACCGGTGCTTCACCCACCCTTCGGCAGCGTCCTCACCACACCGGAGCATTGACGCGATACGGTGACCGCGTGTATTCCGCCTCGGCAGCCTTCCTGGCCACGATCCCGAGCCCCGACCGCGGTGTGTGGCACCTGGGGTTCATCCCGATCCGCGCCTACGCACTGTGCATCATCGTGGGCATCATCGTCGCGATCTGGTGGGGTGAGAAGCGCTGGGTGGCCCGCGGGGGCACCAAGGGGACCGTGATCGACGTCGCGGTGTTCGCCGTGCCGTTCGGCCTGGTCGGCGGCCGCCTGTACCACGTGATCACCGACCCCGAGCTGTACTTCACGGCCGGCAAGAACCCGTGGAAGGCCTTCGCCATCTGGGACGGCGGCCTCGGCATCTGGGGTGCCATCGCCCTCGGCGGCGTCGGCGCGCTGATCGCCTGCCGCCGCAAGGGCATCCCGCTGCCGGCGCTGGCCGACGCGATCGCCCCCGGCATCGTCACGGCGCAGGCCATCGGCCGCATCGGCAACTACTTCAACCAGGAGCTCTACGGCGCGCACACCGACCTGCCGTGGGGCCTGGAGATCTACCAGCGCATCGACCCGGCGACCGGGCTGCCCAACGACCTCACCGGCATCGCCGTGGGCCACGTCCCGCTGGCCGACAGCCCCGTGCACCCGACCTTCCTGTACGAGCTGATCTGGAACCTGCTCGTCGCGCTGGTCGTGGTGTGGGCCGACCGCCGCTTCAAGCTCGGCCACGGTCGCGCCTTCGCGCTGTACGTCGCCGGCTACACGCTCGGGCGCTGCTGGATCGAGCTCATGCGCACCGACACGGCCAACCACATCCTGGGCCTGCGCGTGAACGTCTGGGTCGCGATCCTGGTGTTCCTGGGCGCGGTGGCGTTCATGATCGTGGCGAAGAAGAAGGGGCCACGCGAGCTGCCCGAGACCCTGCGCAGCCGCGGCGACGAACGCGACGCGGTCCCGGAGTCCCCGGAACCCGGTTCGCCGGCTGAGGGTTCCGCGCCGGAGTCCGCTTCGGACACCGCCGCGCCACCTTCCGAACCGGGCAGTGCCACGGACGCCGACGCCGACGCCGACGCCGGCGCCGGCGCCCGCGACGAGATCACGGTCGACGCGGGGTCCTCGTCTTCCGCGCCTTCCGGCTCGGACGCGAACAAGCCCGAGAAGTCCTGACTCCTCGGTTTCACGGCTTTCACCAAGCGAAGAGGTCCCCGGCTCACCACGAGCCGGGGACCTCTTCGCGTTGTGCGGTTCAGCCGAGCGGGGAACCACCGAAGTAGTCGTCGTCGCCGTCCGGGCGGTCCTCGCGGGGACGGCGCGGAGCAGGCGGGTTCTGGCGTTTCGGCGTGGGGCGGTCGGCGAGCGGGTCCGCGAACTCGTCGTCCGGGGGAGTGAAGCGGTCGTGGCCGGGCGCGGTGTGGCGGCCCGCGCCAGGAGACTGTGTGCCCGGAGACTGTGTGCCCGGGGACTGTGTGCCCGGAGACGGTGCGGGCGGGGGCGGCGAGGCCGGCGGTCGGCGGTGGGCCAACGGGTCGGCGAAGCCGTCGTCCGGCGGGGGAGCGCTGTGGCGACCGGCCGAGGAGGGCGGCGGGGAACTGCTGGCGAGCGGATCCTCGTTCGAGAACCCCTGCGGCTCCGGCGCCGCGGCCTGCGGGGTCGTACGGCTCGACTCGGCGAGGAGATCACGGGAACCCGTGCGGGCTTCGAGCACCTCCTCGGGGGAGAGGCCCTCCTGCATCTCCTCGTACATGTCCTTGGCCTCGCCGAGTTTGGCGTCGGCCAGGGCGCGCACCTCGGGGTCGGCGAACGCCTTGCCGGACGCGACGTCCTTCCACGACAGCTCGCCGGCGTCGACCTTGCGCTTGACCAGCCGCAGCGCGGCCGGGGCGTCGGGCTTCGAGGCGGCGAGCTTGAGGGCCTCGATGCGTTCGGGGGAATCGGTCTGCGGCAACGGCTTGAGGCGGATCTTCTCCAGGTCCTTCAGCAGCTGCCGAGACTTGCTCACGGTGCTGTCGAGCGCCGATTCCGCCTCGCGGATCTCCGGCGTCTTCCACGCGTCCTGCGCTGGGGTGGGCCGTGACATGACGGCGGGTCCTCTCAGTCGTCGATGCTGCCGCTGATCCGGCCGCTGCCGGAGTGCGCCGGGGTCCGGCTCTTCTTGCGGCTGTCCCAGTAGTCCTTGTTGTCCTGGTGGTTCTCGCGGGATTCCGACACGCCGTCCTTCACGGAGCCCTTGATGTCACCCACGTCACCGGCGATGTCCTTGGCGTTGTCCTTGATGTCGCCGACGTCGCCCGCGATGCCCTTGCCGATGTCGATCACGTCGGAGATGCTGCCGACGTCCTTGATCTTCGCCAGCTGCGAACCGATGTCCTTCACCGAGTTCCACAGATCGCCGACCTTCTGCACGATGTCCTTGATCATGTCGATGATCGAGATCAGCGCGTTGATCAGCGGCAGGATCTCCGAAAGGCCCGTGATCGCGTCGGCGATCCAGCCCGCGATCGGCACACACGCCTCGGCCGCCATCACCAGCAGCCGGTCGATCAGGCTCTTCAGCAGGTCGAGCGCCTTGGCCGCCAGCTTCTGCGAAGTGTCCGACAGCAGCTCGAAACCCTTGGCGATCAGCTCCGCGATCCCGGCCTCCGCGGCCAGCCCCGCGCGCCACCCGAGATCCACGTACGCCTTGTGCGCCAGCGACGCCGGCCCGCTCCAGCTCTCGCCGAGGATCTTCTCGTTGCCCACCATCACGGTCGAGAACGCCTTCATCGCCTCGGCGATGTTGCGCCACGCCTCGGCGTCGGCGGAGATCTTCGAGAAGTCGCCGGTGATGGGCTCGATGAACTTCTGGGTGAGCGTCTCGCCCGTCAGCTGCTGGAAGATCCACTCGACGGCCATGACCTCGACGCCGGCCTCTTTGACGAGGTCCTGGATGTCCTCACCGGAGGTGTCCTCGGGCGGCTGCAGCAGCTCGCTGATCGAGCTGCCTTCGTCGAAGCCGCTGGGCGAGGTCGACGGCGCCGCGCCCGGATCGCCGCCCGAGGACGAGGGCGAGTCGCCTTCGTCGTCCTCGTCATCGTTGTCGTCATCGTCATCGTCGTCGGAGTCGTCGTCGGAGTCCTCGTCCTTGTCGTCTTTCTTCTTCTCGTCTTTGTCTTCGTCTTTGTCGTCGCCGTGCTTCTTCTTGCCGTCTTCGTCCTCGTCCTGGCCGGGGCGCTTGCGTTCGTCGCCTTCGTCCTGGCCGGGCCGTCGGGGGTTGCGGGGGTCACCGGGCTGGTTTCCCTGGGCGGGGACACCGGGCGCCGGCGGGACGGGCGGTGTGTTCGGCCGGCTCGGCGGCGGCGTGGCCGGGTGGTTCTGCGGGGGCGCGGAAGGATGCGTCGGTGTCTGATGGGTCGGGGCTGGGTGCGTCGTGGTCCCGGAGTGTCCGCTCGGGTGGCTGTGCTTGGCCATGTCGTTCCCCTCAGGCCCTCGCGCTCGGGGCGCCGATTTCGTCGATCTCGATGCCGAACTGCTTGAGGATCACCGCGGCCTGGCCGTCGTGGTGGTCGTAGGAGTCGGCGGCCGAGCGGATCCCCTGGCTGAGCGAGTTCAGGCGGTTGTCGCCGAAGTCGAGGGTGCTGCCGTAGAGGTTGCCGACCAGGTCGACGACGGGGCGCAGCAGTGCGAACAGGCCCGTGAAGCCCGAGGTGTCGCACGCGGTGGTGCGCATGTAGTCCCTGATCTTGCCGACCTGGGCGTGCAGCCCGTCGGCGACGTCCGCGTACTCGCGCATGACGTCGGTGTGTACGTCGAAGTCCGACACCGATTCCCTCCCAGTGATCGCCGGTCGACGAACACTATGGCAGGAAGTGATCACCCTGCGTGGGGTGTTTCGGGAAATCCACCGATCAGGAAATCGAATTCCGACAAATCAGGCGTTGATCCACAAAGGACGTTCAGAGGTCCGGCAGTCCGAGCTCCAGGTTCGGCGCCTGCAGCCCACCGTCCACTTCGAGCACCTTGCCGGTGACGTACGAGCCGGCCTCGGAAGCCAGGTACAGCACCGCGGACGCGACGTCTTCGGCCGAACCGATGCGCCGCAACGGGGTCGCGTTCTCCATCTTCACACGGATCTCTTCGTTGCCCGCCACCACTTCCAGTGCGGACGTGAGCACCGAGCCCACGCAGATCGCGTTCACGCGCACCTTCGGCGCCAAGTCCACCGCGGCCAGCCGCGTGTAGTGGGAAAGCGCCGCCTTCGCCGTGCCGTAGGCCAGGAATCCCCGGCCCTGCACGCGGCCCATGATCGATGAGATGTTGACCACCGCACCGCCGCTCTCCAGCAGTGCCGGGGTCGCCGCCACGGTGAGCGCATGGGCGGTCGCCACGTTGAACCGGAACGCCTCCTCGAGGAAGTCCGTCGTCGTCTCCGTGAACGGTCTCGGGTACGTGCCGCCGACGTTGTTGACGACGATGTCAAGCCGCCCGAAGGCATCCGTGGCCGCCGAAGCGAGCGAAGCCGCCGCCGCGGGGTCGGCCAGGTCGACCGGCACCACGTGCGCCCGGCGTCCGGCCGCGGCGACGCGGTCGGCCACCTCGTGGAGCTGGCTCTCGGTGCGGGAGGCGATGACCACGTCGGCGCCGGCTTCGGCGAGTGCCACGGCGGTGGCCGCGCCGATGCCGCGCCCCGCGCCCGTGACCACCGCGACCTGGTCGGTGACGCGGAACCGATCGAGGATCATGCGGCGGACGTTAACACGGTTACGGAGCGAGCGGCATCGGTCACACGGGTGGCCTGCGGCTCGGCGAGACCCCAGGAAAACCGCCGGAAATGCCTGTGCCAGACCGGATGCGTAAAAGCCGGGTTACACTTGACGGAAACGCCCAGATCAGATAGTTAGCTAAGCGAACGACCTGGGTGCCATCAGGAACTACGTCGTTCCACGCAGCCAGATCGTTACCGTTCACCGCCGTCCGGGGCGCTCTGAGGTGCTGCTCCGGTGTTTCCCAGGTGTTAAAGTCGCGCTAACAAGCGGGCCATCGTCGTCCCGTGCGCTCCCCACGGCCGGCCCGCCGGCCTCGCACGAAGACGACGAAGGAGGTCCCTTTTCCATGATCTTCTCCGCCATTCCCGGCAAGCAGGGTCTCTACGACCCGGCGACCGAGCTGGACTCCTGTGGTGTGGCCATGGTGGCCGACATCCTGGGGCGCCGCTCCCACGGCATCGTCGCCGACGGGCTGACCGCGCTGGCGAACCTCGAACACCGCGGCGCCGCCGGCGCCGAACCGACCAGCGGCGACGGCGCCGGCATCCTGCTGCAGCTGCCCGACGAGCTGCTGCGCGCGGAAGCCGGCTTCGCCCTGCCCGCGGCCGGGGCCTACGCGGCCGGCATCGCGTTCCTGCCCACCGACACCGAGCAGCGCCGCAAGGCCGTGGCGCTGGCCGAGCGCATCGCCGCCGAAGAGGGCCTCGACGTGCTCGGCTGGCGCGAGGTCCCCGTCGACGTGGACCGGGCCGGAATCGGTCCCACGGCGCGTTCGGTGATGCCGCACTTCGCCATGCTGTTCGTCGCCTCGCCGGGCGGGGAATCGGGGCTGGAGCTCGAACGGCTCGCTTTCTGCCTGCGCAAGCGCGTGGAGCACGAAAGCCTGACTTCGGGCTGTGGCACGTACTTCCCGTCGCTGTCGGCGCGCACGATCGTCTACAAGGGCATGCTGACCACCGCGCAGCTGCCCGCGTTCTTCTCGGACCTCACCGACCGCCGGCTCGAGAGCGCGATCGCACTGGTGCACTCGCGCTTCTCCACCAACACCTTCCCGTCGTGGCCGCTCGCGCACCCGTTCCGGTTCGTGGCGCACAACGGCGAGATCAACACCGTGCGCGGCAACCGCAACCGCATGCGCGCCCGCGAGGCGCTGCTGGAGTCCGACCTGATCCCGGGCGACCTCACGCGGCTGTACCCGATCTGCTCGCCCGAGGCGAGTGACTCGGCGTCGTTCGACGAGGTGCTCGAACTGCTGCACCTCGGTGGCCGGTCGCTGCCGCACGCCGTGCTGATGATGATCCCGGAGGCGTGGGAGAACCACGCGACGATGGATCCGGCGCGGCGTGCGTTCTACCAGTTCCACGCGAGCCTGATGGAGCCGTGGGACGGGCCGGCGTGCGTCACGTTCACCGACGGCACGCTCGTCGGCGCGGTCCTCGACCGCAACGGCCTGCGCCCCGCGCGCTGGTGGCAGACGGCCGACGGACGCGTGGTGCTCGCCAGCGAGGCCGGCGTGCTCGACGTGCCGCCCGGTGACGTCGTGGCGAAGGGCCGCCTCAAGCCCGGCCGGATGTTCCTGGTGGACACCGAAGCCGGCCGCATCGTCTCCGACGACGAGGTGAAGTCGGCGCTGGCCGCGGAACAGCCGTACGAGGGCTGGCTGCACGCGGGCCTGCTGAAGCTGGCCGAGCTGCCCGACCGCGACCACGTGGTGCAGAGCCACGATTCCGTGCTGCGCCGCCAGCTCGCCTTCGGCTACACCGACGAAGAGCTCAAGATCCTGCTGGCGCCGATGGCCGCCAAGGGGGCCGAACCGCTCGGGTCGATGGGCACCGACACCCCGGTCGCCGTGCTGTCGAAGCGTTCGCGGCTGCTGTACGAGTACTTCAAGCAGAACTTCGCGCAGGTCACCAACCCGCCGCTCGACGCGATCCGCGAAGAGCTGGTCACGTCGATGGCCCGCATCATGGGCCCCGAGCGCAACCTGCTCGCGCCCGGGCCCGCGTCGTGCCGGCACCTGAACCTGCCGTACCCGGTGATCGACAACGACGAGCTGGCCAAGCTCATCCACATCAACGACGACGGCGACCTGCCGGGCTTCGCGTGCAGTGTCCTTTCCGGACTGTACGAAGTGGACGGCGGCGCCGAGGCGCTGGCCGCCGCGATCGAGCGGGTGCGGCGTGAGGCGTCGGAGGCCATCGCGGCGGGGGCGCGCACGCTCGTGCTGTCCGACCGCGACTCCGACCACCGGATGGCGCCGATCCCGTCGCTGCTGCTGGTTTCCGCGGTGCACCACCACCTGGTGCGCACCAAGGAACGCCTGCGCGTGGCGCTCGTGGTGGAGACCGGTGACGCGCGCGAGGTGCACCACATCGCCGTGCTGCTCGGCTACGGCGCCGCCGCGGTGAACCCGTACCTCGCCTTCGAGACGATCGAGGACATGATCGCGCAGGGCGCGATCACGGGGATCGAGCCGGCCAAGGCGATCCGCAACTACGTGCAGGCGCTGGTGAAGGGCGTCCTGAAGATCATGTCGAAGATGGGCATCTCCACCGTCGGCGCGTACACGGCGGCGCAGGTGTTCGAGTCGCTCGGACTGAGCCAGGACCTGCTCGACGAGTACTTCACCGGCACGTCGTCGAAGCTCGGCGGCGTGGGGCTCGAGGTGCTCGCCGAAGAGGTCGCGGTGCGCCACCGCCGGGCCTACCCGGACAACCCGACCGACCGCGTCCACCGTGGACTCGACACCGGCGGCGAGTACTCCTACCGCCGCGAGGGCGAGCTGCACCTGTTCACACCGGAGACGGTGTTCCTGCTGCAGCACGCGTCGAAGACCGGCCGTGACGAGGTTTACCGCCAGTACACCGAAGAGGTGCACCGCCTCTACCGCGAGGGCGGCGCGCTGCGCGGGCTGTTCAAGTTCCGCGAGGGCACCCGCGAACCCGTGCCGCTCGACGAGGTGGAGCCCGCCGAGGCGATCCTCAAGCGCTTCAACACCGGCGCCATGTCCTACGGCTCGATCTCGGCCGAGGCGCACGAGACGCTCGCCATCGCGATGAACCGCATCGGCGGCCGGTCCAACACCGGTGAGGGCGGCGAGGACGCGGAACGGCTCTACGACCCCCGCCGGCGCAGCGCCATCAAGCAGGTCGCCAGCGGCCGGTTCGGTGTCACGAGCGAGTACCTGGTCAACTCCGACGACATCCAGATCAAGATGGCGCAGGGCGCGAAGCCGGGCGAGGGCGGCCAGCTGCCGCCGAACAAGGTGTACCCGTGGATCGCGCGCACGCGGCACTCGACGCCGGGCGTCGGGCTGATCTCGCCGCCGCCGCACCACGACATCTACTCGATCGAGGACCTGGCGCAGCTGATCCACGACCTCAAGAACGCCAACGAGCACGCCCGCGTCCACGTGAAGCTGGTTTCCTCGCTCGGCGTCGGCACGGTCGCGGCCGGGGTGTCCAAGGCCCACGCCGACGTGGTGCTCATCTCCGGGCACGACGGCGGCACCGGTGCGTCGCCCATGAACTCGCTCAAGCACGCGGGCACGCCGTGGGAGATCGGCCTCGCCGAGACCCAGCAGACGTTGCTGCTCAACGGGTTGCGCGACCGCATCACCGTGCAGGTCGACGGCGCCATGAAGACCGGGCGCGACGTGGTGATCGCGGCGCTGCTCGGCGCCGAGGAGTACGGCTTCGCGACGGCCCCCCTCGTCGTCGCGGGCTGCGTGATGATGCGCGTGTGCCACCTCGACACGTGCCCGGTGGGCGTCGCGACGCAGAGCCCCGAGCTGCGCAAGCGGTACACGGGCCAGGTCGAGCACGTGGTGAAGTTCTTCGAGTTCGTGGCCGAGGAGGTGCGGGAAACGCTGGCACAGCTGGGTTTCCGCACGCTCGACGAAGCCATCGGTCACGCCGAGGTGCTCGACACCGAGGAAGCGCAGGCGCACTGGAAGTCGGCCGGGCTGGACCTGTCGCCGGTGTTCGACGTGCCCGTGGAGACCCCGTACGGCGGCGCCAAGCGGCGCGTGCGGGCGCAGGACCACGGTCTGGAGCACGCGCTGGACCGCACGCTCATCCAGCTCGCCGAGGCGGCGCTGGAGGACGCGCACCCGGTGCGGCTGGAGCTGCCGGTGCGCAACGTGAACCGCACCGTCGGCACGTTGCTGGGTTCGGAGATCACGCGCCGCTACGGCGGTGAGGGCCTACCCGCGGACACGATCCACGTGCTGCTCACCGGTTCGGCCGGGCAGTCGCTCGGCGCGTTCCTGCCGCGGGGTCTCACGCTCGACATGGTCGGCGACGCCAACGACTACGTCGGCAAGGGACTTTCCGGCGGGCGCATCATCGTGCGGCCCGACCCCGAAGCCGTGTTCGCCGCCGAGCGCCAGACCATCGCGGGCAACACGCTCGCGTACGGCGCCACGTCCGGCGAGATGTTCCTGCGCGGCCAGGTGGGCGAACGCTTCTGCGTGCGCAACTCCGGTGCCACGGTGGTCGCCGAGGGTGTCGGCGACCACGCCTTCGAGTACATGACCGGTGGCCGCGCCGTGGTGCTCGGCCCCACGGGCCGCAACCTCGCGGCCGGCATGTCCGGTGGCACCGCGTACGTGCTCGACCTCGACCGCGCCAAGGTCAACGGCGACATGGTGGACCTGTCCGCACCGGGTGCCGAGGACCTGGTGTGGCTCAAGCAGATCGTGCAGCAGCACTTCGACCTCACCCGCTCGGCGGTGGCCGCGTCGCTCCTCGGCGACTGGACGCGGCGTTCGGCGGCCTTCACCAAGGTGATGCCGCGCGACTACCAGCGGGTGCTCGACGCAGCCAAGGCCGCCAAGGCCGACGGCCGCGACGTCGACGAAGCGATCATGGAGTCCGCACGTGGCTGACCCGACCGGTTTTCTCAAGCACCACCGCGAAGAGCCGAAGAAAAGGTCCAAAGAGGACCGGCTGGCTTCGTGGGGCGAGGTCTACGCCGACGTGGACCCGGGCGAGCGCAACGAAGCCGTGCGCACGCAGGCCTCGCGGTGCATGGACTGCGGCATCCCGTTCTGCCACTCCGGCGCCTCGGGCTGCCCGCTCGGCAATCTGATCCCCGAGTGGAACGACCTCGTGCGCCGCGGCGACTGGGCCGCGGCGAGCGACCGGCTGCACGCCACCAACAACTTCCCCGAGTTCACCGGGAAGCTGTGCCCGGCGCCGTGTGAAGCCGGCTGCGTGCTGTCGATCTCGCCGCTCTCGGGCGGGCCGGTGGCGATCAAGCGGGTGGAGGCGACGATCGCCGACCAGTCGTGGGAGTCCGGGTACGTGCAGGCGCAGGTGTCGGAAGTGTCCTCGGGCCGCCGCGTCGCCGTGGTCGGTTCGGGCCCGGCCGGGCTCGCCGCCGCGCAGCAGCTCACCCGTGCGGGCCACGAGGTCACGGTGTTCGAGCGCGACGACCGCCTCGGCGGCCTGCTGCGCTACGGCATCCCCGAGTTCAAGATGGAGAAGAAGGTCCTCGACCGCCGCCTCGCGCAGCTGCGCAAGGAAGGCACGCGGTTCGTCACCGGCTGCGAGGTCGGGGTGGACCTCACGGTGGAGGACCTGCGCTCGCAGTACGACGCGGTGGTGCTCGCCGTGGGCGCGCTGCGCGGCCGCGACGACCGCACCACGCCGGGCCGGGAGCTGCGCGGCGTGCACCTCGCCATGGAGCACCTCGTGCCGGCCAACCGGTTCGTGGAGGGCGACGGCCCGCCCGCGATCGACGCGGCCGGCAAGCACGTGGTCGTGATCGGCGGCGGCGACACCGGTGCCGACTCCTACGGCACCGCCACCCGCCAGGGTGCGCTGTCCGTGACGCAGCTGGACCAGTACCCGGTCCCCCCGACGACCCGTGACGACGGCCGTTCGCCGTGGCCCACGTGGCCCTACATCCTGCGCACCTACCCGGCGCACGAGGAGGCCGGCGAGCGCAAGTTCGCCGTGGCCGTGAAGCGGTTCGTGGACGACGGCGCCGGCAACGTGAAGGCGCTGGAGCTGCAGCAGGTGCGCGTGGTGAAGGACCCGGAGACGGGCCGGCGCGAGGTGCTGCCGACCAGCGACGAGATCGAGGTGCTGCCGGCGGACCTGGTGCTGCTGGCGATCGGCTTCGAGGGCGTGGAGCAGATGTCGCTGCTCGAGGGCCTCGGCCTGTCCCTGACCCGGCGCGGCACGCTCTCGTGCGGCGCCGACTGGCAGACGGAGACGCCGGGCGTGTTCGTCTGCGGCGACGCCCACCGCGGCGCGTCGCTGGTGGTGTGGGCCATCGCCGAGGGCCGGTCCGTGGCCAACGCCGTGGACGCGTTCCTCATGGGCGACTCCGACCTGCCGGCACCGGTGCACCCCACGGCGCTGCCGCTCGCGGTGGTTTAGTCACCCCCGGTTCGCAGGCCCCGGCGCAATGGCGCGCCGGGGCCTGTTTTTCACCGTGCCTCGGTGCCGCTCGGCCGGATCCACAGTGGATCACCCGCGAGGACCCGCCGGGCGGAGAAGGAGTCGACCTGCTCAGAACCGGCCGCACGCCGCGCTGCGAACCGCCGTGGTGGGCGTTTCCGTCGCGGCCGTGACCATCGGGCACCGAGCCGGCCAGGACGATCACGAAGACGACCCGGACGTGTGACCCACACCGCCCTCCGACAACGAGCCGGGCGGCGAACCTTATCCTGGGTGCCGTGAACTGGACAGTGGACGTTCCCGTCGACACACTTCCCGAACTGCCGCCCCTGCCGCCCGAGCTGCGCGATCGCCTGGACGCGGCGCTGGCCCTGCCCGCGGCGCAGCAGCCCGAGTGGCCCGACGTCGAGCTGGCCAAGCGGGTGCGCGGCGTGCTGGAGAGCGTGCCGCCGATCACGGTGCCGGCCGAGATCGACCGGTTGCAGAGCCGGCTCGCGATGGTGGCGCGCGGTGAGGCCTTCCTGCTGCAGGGTGGCGACTGCGCGGAGACGTTCGAGTCCAACACCGAGCCCCACATCCGCGCCAACCTGCGCACGCTGCTGCAGATGGCCGTGGTCCTCACCTACGGCGCGAGCCTGCCCGTGGTGAAGATGGGCCGCATCGCCGGCCAGTACGCGAAGCCCCGCTCGGCGGCCACCGACGCGCTGGGCCTGCCGGTGTACCGCGGCGACATCATCAACTCCCTCGTGCCCAAGCCCGAGATGCGCGTGCCCGACCCGGGCCGCATGATCCGCGCGTACGCCAACGCCGGTGCCGCCATGAACCTCGTGCGCGCCCTCACCGGCGCCGGCATGGCCGACCTGCACCAGGTGCACGACTGGAACAAGGACTTCGTGTCCGCCTCGCCCGCCGCGCAGCGCTTCGAGGCCCTGGCCAATGAGATCGACCGCGGCCTGCGGTTCATGAGCGCCTGCGGCGTCACCGACACGTCGCTGCAGTCCACCGAGATCTTCGCCAGCCACGAGGCGCTCCTGCTCGACTACGAGCGCGCCCTGCTGCGCCTGGACAACGCCGACGCCGCCAACCCCAAGCTGTACAACCTGTCGTCGCACTTCCTGTGGATCGGCGAGCGCACCCGCCAGCTCGACGGCGCGCACATCGCGTTCGCGGAGCTGCTGTCCAACCCGATCGGCCTCAAGATCGGCCCCACGACCACACCCGAGCAGGCCCTGGAGTACGTCGAGCGCCTCGACCCGCGCCACGAAGAGGGCCGGCTCACGCTCATCTCGCGCATGGGCAACGGCAAGGTCCGCGAGGTGCTGCCCGCGATCGTCGAGAAGGTCGAAGCCTCGGGCCACAAGGTCATCTGGCAGTGCGACCCCATGCACGGCAACACGCACGAGTCGTCCACCGGCTACAAGACCCGCCACTTCGACCGCATCGTCGACGAGGTCCAGGGCTTCTTCGAGGTGCACCACAAACTCGGCACCTACCCGGGCGGCATCCACGTGGAACTCACGGGCGAAGACGTCACCGAATGCCTCGGCGGCGCCCAGGAAATCTCCGACATCGACCTCTCCGGCCGCTACGAAACCGCCTGCGACCCGCGCCTGAACACCCAGCAGTCGCTCGAGCTGGCGTTCCTCGTGGCGGAGATGCTGCGCGGCTAAACGGTATTCAGCAACACCGCGGTCGACTTCAGCACCGCGTCACGCAGATCGCCGAGGTCGGGGATGGCCTCGGCGTTCGCCTGCAGTCCGATGTGGACGCCGTCGCGATAGGGCGCGACGGCGATGCCCACCGCGTGGCGCGGCGCGAGCGGCACGAACGGGTACACCTGGGCCAGGGGCGCGCCCGCGAGGGTGAGCCGGGCGGCGGGCAGCGGCACGGTGGTCACGACCAGGTCGAACAGCAACGACGCGGCCAGGCCCGCCGTTCGGGTGCCGAGGCGGTGCAGCACCGTCGGCACGCGGTCGGCGAGCAGCGGGAACGCGCCGGCGCCGCGGGACGGGCCGGCGGCCTTGTTGCGGGTCATCGCGCGGCGGACCACGTGGAGGCGTTCGACGGGGTCGTCCTCGCCGATGGGCAGGTCGCACAGGTAGCCGGAGAGTTTGTTGCCGCCGAGCTGGGCGCCGGCGCGGCCGCGCACGCTCACCGGGATCAGGGCGCGCAGGGTGCGGTCGTCGGCGCGTTTGCCGCGGTTGACGAGCCACTCGCGCAGGGCGCCGGCCAGCACGGCGAGGACGACGTCGTTGCTGGTGCCACCGTGGGCGCGGCGGATGCGGCGCACGTCGGCGGTGGGTAGGCGCACGAAGCCGAGCCGTCGTTCCGCCGAACCGGGCGCCGAGACGGGCGACAGGGGCGGCCGAGCGGCGCGCACGACCGACGTCGCGATCCCGGCCGTCTCGCCGGCGTGGGCGAGGGCGTCTTTCACGGTGTCCAGCGCGCTTCGCGGCCGCGGAACCGGGCCGGAGGTTCGTGTGAGCGCGCGGTCGGGCACGGTCAGGCCGTCCAGCAGGCCGACAGTCACCGCGTACGCGCCTTCGCCGTCGGTCAGCGCGTGGTGCAGTTTGAGCAGCACGGCGAACTGCCCGCGCAACCCGGTCACCACGGTCAAGTCCCACAACGGACGATCCGTGTCCAACGGCTCGGTGATCCA
Source organism: Amycolatopsis sp. NPDC004368 (assembly GCF_053602515.1). Taxonomy (NCBI): domain Bacteria; kingdom Bacillati; phylum Actinomycetota; class Actinomycetes; order Pseudonocardiales; family Pseudonocardiaceae; genus Amycolatopsis; species Amycolatopsis sp. NPDC004368. Next base: position 132,795 of record NZ_JBSGDT010000006.1, read on the forward strand.
CTCCGCCGCGAAGCCGGCCAGCGGATCGGAGTCGTGGAGCGTGCTCAGCTCCTGGTGGTGAACGTGTTGTGCCGCAACGAAATCCGGATCTTCGGCCCACGTCGCGGCGCCCGGGGGAAACAGTTCCGTTCGCGCTTTTCGGCGCAGCTGCGGCATTTTCTCCGCCCGCACCGCCAGCAGCGCCGCGAGCTCCTCGCCGTCCGCTCGCCCGCGAGAGGTGAACACCAGTACCGCACCCATGTGCATCGGCGCGGTTTCGCTTTCCAGGCACAGAAACGCGACGTCCAGCGAACTGAGCGGGGTGCGAACCATCACGACCGTCCTGGTGCGGCGGAGCAGGGGTGGGATGGCCCCACGACACCACCTGAACATGACGGGAGGGTGGTCGCGGTGTTTCGTGGGCGCTAACGCCCCGCAGGTTCACTCACCCGGGTCACGCCACCGCCGCGCGCCCCGGCCCTTCGGCGGCTTCGGCTCCGCGACCTTCGCCATCCGCGACGGCTGGGGTAACGGCTGGGGCAACGGCACGGGCTCACCCGGCTTGCCGACCGGACGCGTTTCGTCGGCCGAATCCACCGGCGTCGGCCGCGAGGGCTGGGGCAGTGGTTCGGCGGCGGGCGTGGCCATCGCGACGGTCGGGCTGTCGTCGCCGGTGCGCGGGGGCAGCTGCCTCGCCTGGGCGGGCGGCGACAGCGGCTCCGCGACCTTGCCGGTGGCCTGCGCGATCGTCGGGGCACCGGCCCGCTCGGCGGCCTTGCGCCGGGGCAGCGGCGAGGCTTGACCCGACCGCGGCGCCTCAGGGCCGACCGGGACGTTGCGACGGGGGAGCAGCGCCCCTTCGCCGGCCAACCGTGGCAGCAACACGGACGGCGAACGCGGCGGCCCTCCCGCGGCCTCCGCCGGGGGTGAATCCTCAACGGCCGAGCCGCCCGCGGGATCCCGGTGCGGCAACGGCGAACTCGACCGAACCGGCAGCTCCGCAGCAGGCACACCCGACTCCACAGCACCCCCCGCGGCAGGCGCCGCCGACGAAGACGAACCCTGCCCCACGAACGCCGACGTCGCCCGCCGCAACGTCACCCCGTTACCGGGCCGCCGGGGCAACCCCGGCCACAGCTCCCCGGCCGCCAGTGCCGCGGCGCGAACAGCCGCGCCGTCGAGCTCGGTGTGGGTTTCCTCGATGTCCCGGTCCAGCCACTGGATCACGAGCGTGAACGGGCCGTCACCCGGCAGTGGCCACACGAAGATCTGGTGGTCCAGGTGGAACTGCGTCCCGCCGCCACCCACGGCGCGCAGCACGGGCGACGCGGGCTCGGAGGCCGACGGCACCGAAATGGACTCCGAGCTGGCCCGGCTGCCGTCCGGGTACAGCACGCCGACGAGCAGCGCGTTGTAGTCCGGGATCCGCCGGTGGTCGATGAGGGAGCCGCCGCGGCCCTCCTGGAGGCTGTCACGCGAGTACACGGCCAGGCGCAACGTCAGCGCCTCCGGCCAGACCTCGACGCCGCGCAGGGCGACGATCGTGCGCTCGGATCGGCCGAGCGGCCGGGCCCACGGCAGCAGCGCGGGCACGATGTGGTCGCTCGGCGGGCCCATCCACGGACGGCCCTCGTAGCCGAACAGCTCCTGCTCCCGCACGGGGAACAGGGGGCGTTCACGAGGTCCGTCCGTGAAAAAGCTCATGCGCTACTCGCGGGGGGACAGGTCGCCGTTCGACAACGCCTGCTCGGCGCCCGAAGCGGAGGACGAACCCGAAGAACCCGACGAACCCATGGCGTCCATCAGCTGACGCGCCAGGCCGAGGCCCGTCCCGCCCAGCGACAACGCCTTGGTGAACATGTCCGACATCCCGTCCGCACCGTTCAGGACCACCATGTGGTCGACGTTACCGAACGCCTGCGCGCCGGCCTCGACGATTTCCGGCCAGCGTTCGGCCAACTGTTGTGCTACCACAGCTTCCTGGTTCTCCGCCAGCGCCGCCGCCCGCGCCTTGATGGCCTCGGCCTCCGCCAGACCCTTCGCGCGCGCCGATTCGGCCTCCGCGAGACCACGGGCCTTCGCGGCTTCCGCCTCGGCCAGCCCGCGAGCCTGCGACGCCGCGGCCTCGGCCTCACCGGTGGCCCGCGTGGCCCCCGCCGACGCCTCCGCACGGGCCTTCGTGGCCTGCGCTTCCGCCTCGGCGGCCGTCTTCACGCGTGTCGCGTCCGCCGCGGCCCGCAGCTCGGTTTCCTTGGCCTCGGCCTGCGCACGGGCGATCTGCGCGTCACGGTCGGCGTCGGCCGTCGTGCGGGTTTCGTACGCCTTCGCGTCCGCCGGCTTGCGCACCTGCGACTGCAGCCGCTGCTCCGCCAGCGCCGCTTCCAGCTCGGCCGCCCGCGTCTCCTGGACCACGACCTCCTGCCGCGCCGTCGCCTCGGCCAGCGGGCCCGACTGGCTCGCCTTCGCCTTGGCCTGGTCGACCTCGGCCTGGTAGCCGGCCTGCTTGATCTGGCTTTCCCGCATCGCGCCGGCCTTCTGCGCGGCCGCGACCTGCTCCGCCTGCGTGGCCTCCTGGTCACGCTGCGCCTCGGCGATGCGCGCGGCCGACGCGATGGCCGCCGCGTGCGGCTTGCCGAGGTTGAGGATGTAGCCGGACTCGTCGTCGATCTCCTGGATCTGCAGGGAGTCGACGATCAGTCCCAGTTTGATCATCTCCGTGGCCGACGACTGGCGGACCTCGCCGGTCAGCGCGTCGCGGTTGTGGATCATCTCCTCGATGGTCAGCCCGCCCACGATCGAGCGCAGGTGGCCCGAGAACAGCTCGTGGATGGTGTCGTTCATGCCCTTCTGCTGGTCCAGGAACCGGCGGGCGGCGTTGGCGATCGAGGCGTAGTCGTCGCCCACCTTGTAGATCACCACCGCGCGCACGGTCACCGGCAGGCCCTGCTTGCTGACGCAGGAAACCTGCAGGTTGACGCCCCGCGTGTCGAGCGAAAGCCGCCGTGCGGTCTGGAAGCCGGGGATCACGTTGACCCCGCGACCGGTCACGATCTTGAACCCGAGGCTGTCCGCGGTCTCGGTGCGCTCCACCCGGATCCCCCACCCGGAGATGATGAGCGCCTCATTCGGCTCCGCGACCTTGTAGAGGACCCGCAGGAGCCCGAACAACACGATCACGGCTACCACCGCGATCACGACGATGAGCCAGATTTCCATAACAACCCCTCGCAGCCCGATTTTCGGTTGTCGGTAGCTCTTCGACGCCGTCAGGACGTCAGCGGTTGCCACCGTTCAACGTAAACCGTCCGCGGGGGTTCGAAATCCACCACAAGGACCTGCGTACCGGCCGGATAGCTCAGCTCGGGGTCGGCCGCGTAGGCGTAGAAAGCTTCGGTGCCGCCCCGGACGCTGAGCAGCACTTCGCCGATCAGCCCGGGGCCGACGGCACCCGTGACGCGGCCTCGGTTGCCGATCATCCGCCGAAGCCCCGGATCTTCACCTTCGTGCCCTTCGGCACCAGCGAACCGGGCTGCGGGTCCTGCTGGAACACGAAGTTGAACCCGCCGCCACCGCCGTGGTTGCGGCCACCGCCGCCACTCTGCTTGTCGACGTCGAGCCCGGCCTGCTTGAGGATCTGCTCGGCCTGGTCGAACGGCTTGAACCGCACGTCCGGCACCTGCACGGCGTTGGAGACGAAAACCTTCACCTGCTTGCTGCCCGGCGTGTTCGCCGGCGGGTCCGTGCGCGTGACCCCACCGGCCGGGATCGTCTGCGAGAACTCCTCGCCGCCGTCCACCGGCTGGAACCCGGCCTGCTGCAGCAGGCCGAACGCCTCGGCCTTCGGCCGCCCGGTCACGTCGGGCACCGGCGGAAGCGGTTCCGGGCCCTTGGAGAGCACCACGGTGACCTGGCCGCCGATGTCCACGGGCGAGCCGGGCGCCGGGCTCAGGCTCACGACGGTGCCCTCGGGAGCGGTGTCGCTGAACTCCGGCGTGCCCTGCGCGATCTTGAGCTGCTGAGCTTGGATGGCCTTGGTCGCGTCGGCCAGCGACGTGCCGACCTGGATGTTCGGCACCACCGGCTTGCCCTTGGACACGACGACGGAGACCTTCGCGTCCTTCTCGAGCTTTGTGCCTTCGGCCGGGGTCACCTTGACCACGGTGTTCGCCGGCACGGTGTTGCTGAACTCCTGGCTGTACTGCGGGGTCAGGTTGGCCGCGCGCAGCTTGTCGCCGGCCTCGGCCTGTGAAAGGCCCACGAGCTTCGGCACCGACGACGTGGTGGGCGCCGATTCGCTGAGGATGAACGCGAACGCGCCGATCAGCCCGCCCAGCACCAGCACGCCCAGCGCGATCAGGGCGAACATCTTCCGGCGGTCGCGCGGCTTCGGCTCGTCGGCCGGCGGCCGCCCCCGGCGCGGTGGTGGCGGCGGTGCGGCGGCCGCCGGCATCGCCTGGCCCGCGGGCGGAGACAGCGGCGAGCCCACCGGTACGGCCCGGGTCAGCGCGCGTGTGGGATTCGGCCCGGAGGCCGGAGCCGAGACCGGCAGCGTCTGCTGGGTCACGGGGATGCGCGGCATCGTGCGCTCGGTGTCGGACATGCGGTCGCCGTCCGGCGGCGGGGGCACGGGCACCGGCACGACCGGCAGGCCCAGCTCGGCGCGCACGGCCTGCAGCTCGGCCAGGAACACGCCGGCGTCGGCCGGGCGCAATGGGGCGTCGCGGCGGGTGGCGCGCAGGATGAGGTCGTCGAGCGCGGGCGGCAGGTCCGGGCGCAGCTCGCTCGGGCGCGGCACGTCGTCGTTCACGTGCCGGTAGGCCACCGACAGCGCCGTGTCGCCGGTGTAGGGCGCCTGGCCGGTGAGCATCTCGTAGAGCAGGATCCCGGCCGAGTACACATCGCCGCGGGCGCCGGTGACGCCCGAGGCGACCTGCTCGGGCGAGAGGTAGGCGACGGTGCCGAGGATGACGCTCGAGCTCGTGGTGCCCGCGCTGGCGACCGCGCGCACGAGGCCGAAGTCGCCGACCTTCACCACGCCGCCCGACAGCGCGCCGCTGCTGCGGCCGATGAGCACGTTCTCCGGCTTCACGTCGCGGTGCACCAGCCCGGCGGCGTGCGCGGCGGCCAGGGCCGACAACACGGGCTCGGCGATGCTCAGCGCGAGCGCGACGTCGAGCTTGCCCTGCTCGGCCAGCAGATCGCGCAGCGTGCCGCCGTCCACGAGCTCCATCACGAGGAACGCGAGACCCGCGTCCGCGCCCGGCGGGACGTCGAAGCCCTGATCGTGGACCGCGACCACGTTCGGGTGATGCAGCTGCGCCGCCGATCGCGCTTCGCGCACGAACCGGTCCACGAACGACCGGTCGTCGGCGAAGCGGGGATCCATGATCTTGATCGCGACCGCGCGGTCCAGCCGGGTGTCCACGCCCCGGTAGACCGACGACATCCCGCCCCGGGCGAGCAGCCTGTCCACGCGGTAGCGGCGTTCGAGCAGCGTGCCGACGAGGCTGGGGTGCGTGCGTGTCACGGCTGGATATCGTACGGACCCACGCCCGCGTGGGTGAGGTGAGGCGGCGGGTCACCCGTGCGTACCAGTCGGGAAACCGGTCGAATGTGGCACAGTGTCACGTGTGAGTGGGATTCCTGTCGCCGACGACGTCCTCGACTCCGCTGTCACCGTCCTCCCCCTGAACCAGGTGGCGGCCGTGCTCGGGATCTCGTCCAACAAAGTGCGCCAGATGCTGCGCGACGGTCAGCTGATCGCCGTGCGGCGCGGAGGCGAGCTGTGCGTGCCCAGCGACTTCTTCGTCAAGGACGGGGTGGTCAAGGGCCTGGCGGGCACCATCACGGTGCTCGCGGACTCGGGGTTCAGCCGCACCGAGATGCTGCGCTGGCTCTTCGCGGAGGACGAGACGCTGCCGGGGGTCACTCCGGTCAACGCCCTGCGGACGAGCCACGGCACCGAGGTGAAGCGGCGCGCCCAGGCCATGGCTTTCTAGCGCTTTTCAGGCTTTTCGCCCGGTTCGCTCCGCGCCGGTCCGACCACGCGGGGTGACCGGAACGCGGCCACACCCCCTGTCCGAAACACCGAAGGCCTCCCCGCCGTGTCGCGCGAGGAGGCCTTCGGGTTGTCAGCGGGTGTCAGCCGTTCTGCTTGTCGCGCCAGGCGACCCAGCTCTTGAGCGGCGTGAGGTCGTAGTCGGGGCCGCCGATGCCCACGGTGAACGTGCTCACGCCCAGCCCGACGAGCTTCGGGCCGAGCTCGTCGGGGTCGCCCTGCACACCGCACGAGCGCTCGATCTCGCCGGGGTCGCGGCCGAGGTCCGCGCAGTGCTGGTCGAGGATCTTCACCTTGCGCTCGACGACCTCCGGGTCGCCGAAGCCGTGCCAGATGTCGGCGTGCTTGGCCACGAGCTTGAGGGTCTTCTTCTCGCCGCCACCGCCGATGAGCACGGGGATCTTGCGGGTCGGCGCCGGGTTCAGCTTGCCGAGGCGGGATTCGATGCGCGGCAGCGACTCCGCGAGGTCGTCGAGGCGGCCGCCGGCGGTGCCGAACTCGTAGCCGTACTCGTCGTAGTCCTTTTCGAACCAGCCCGAGCCGATGCCCAGGATGAGGCGCCCGTTCGAGATGTGGTCGACGGTGCGGGCCATGTCCGCGAGCAGTTCCGGGTTGCGGTAGCTGTTGCAGGTCACCAGTGCGCCGATCTCGACCCGCGAGGTCGACTCGGCCCAGGCACCGAGCATCGTCCAGCACTCGAAGTGCATGCCCTCGGGCTCGCCGTAGAGCGGGTAGAAGTGATCCCAGTTGAAGACGATGTCGACGCCGAGGTCCTCGGCGGCGGAGGCGGCGCGGCGGATGCTGTCGTAATCGGCGTGCTGCGGCTGGAGCTGGACGCCGATCCGCAAGCGCTTGTTCGAAGCAGAGGTCATGGTTTCAGACTCTACGCACGCGCGAACGAGCCCACACCTCGACCAGGCGCGGCAGGGCCACGGCCAGGCGGCGGCCCGGGCCGACCACCGCGCGCCGGTTCAGCACGTCGTAGTCCATCGCCTCGATCTCGTCGAGGATGCCTTCGTACAGCGTGATCGCGGTGCGCACGCAAGGACGGGATTCGGGGCGCAGCAAGGGAATTCCGGCCTCGGCCCGGCGGTACACCGCGCGGGTGCGCGACACCGCGACGGCGAGCGCGCGCCGCACCCGCGGGTCGGGCAGCCCGCGCCGGCGCGCCGCCACGAGCAGCTCACGGTCCACTCCGAACACCGAAAGTTCATTTGTCGGCAAGTAGAGCCGGCCGCGGTCGAGGTCTTCGCCGATGTCCCGCAAGAAATTCGTGAGCTGGAACGCTTCGCCGAGCGCCGCCGCGCTCGGCTCGGCCTCGGCCGGCGGCACGACGGTGCCGAACACCGGCAGCATCTGCAGCCCGATCACGCACGCCGAACCGTGCACGTACTGCGCGAGGTCGGCGTAGGTGGCGTACTCGGTGACCGTGAGATCCATTCGCATCGAGTGCAGGAACGCGTCCACGAGCTCACGCCGGATGCCGTAGCGGCGCACGGTGTCGGCGAGCGCGGCGGGCACCGGGTCGGCGGGCGCGCCGCCGTCGTAGATCTCGTCGACCATCCCGGCCACGTGGTCCAGCGCGGCCTTGGGATCCCTGCCCGGCTCGGGGTTGTCCACGAGCTCGTCGGCCATGCGCGCGAAGCCGTACAGCGCGTGCGCGGCGGGTCGGGCGCGAGCCGGCAGGAGGCGGGTGGCGAGGAAGAAGGTGCGACCGTGGCGGGCGTTGATGCGGCGGCATTCGGTGTACGCGGCGCGCAGGCCGGGTTCCGTGATGCCGGCGGCGTCGAGTTCGGTCACCGGCCGGTGATCCTTTCCGCGGCGAGACGTCCGGAGATCAGCACCGGCGGGATGCCGACGCCGGGGGTGGTCCCGCAGCCGGCGAGCACCACGTTGCCCGCGGCGCGCACCAGGTTGGCGGGCCGGAACGGGCCGGTCTGGGTGAACGTGTGCGCCAGCGAGAACGGCGTGCCCGCGGTGAGCCCGCGCGCGGCCCAGTCGGCGGGCGTCACGACCTCGTCGACGGTGAACTCCTCGCCGAACCCGGTGAGCCCGCGCGATTCCAGGGTGCGCAGCAGTTCCGCCCGGTAGGCGGGGCCGACGCGCGGCCAGTCGATGCGGCCACGGCGCAGGTTGGGCGCGGGCGCGAGCACCGACACGATCTCGCCGCCTTCCCCCGCGAGCCCCGGTGCCGTGGCGGTGGGGCGTGTGACGAGCAGCGACGGATCGCTCATCAGCCGGCCGTCTCGCACGATCTCGGCGAACGTCCGCTCCCAGGCGCGGCCGAAGAAGATCGTGTGGTGCCCGAGCTGCGGCCACGACCTCGTGGTGCGGCCGTGCAGGACCACGGCCGAAGGCGAGTAGCGCAGCGGCAGCACGCGGTTGGGCCGCGCGCCGATCAGCCGGTAGGCGGTGCCCAGCTCGGTGGCGAGCACCACCGCGTCGCACCTGATGCGCTCGCCCGTGCGCGTGCGGACCGCACGCACGCGCGACGACACCCGCTCCAGCCACGCGGCCTCGGTGCCGAAGCGCAGGTCGGCGCCCGCTTTCGCGGCGGCCGCGGCCATCGTGCGCGCGACCGCGCCCATGCCGCCGCGCGGGTAGTAGACGCCGCCGACGGTGTCCATGTACGCGATCACGCCGTACGCGCCGAGCGCGCGCGCCGGGTCGAGCCCCGCGTACAGCGACTGGAAGGAGAACAGCCGGCGCACGCGTTCGTCGCGCAAGAACCGCGCCACCTTCGGGCCCAGCCGGCCGAACCCGCCCAGCACGGCGAGCTTCACCAGCTCGGGGCGCACGAGGTTCAGCGGCGAGTCGAAGTTCGCGCCGATGAAGTGGTCTTTCTGCGCCGCGTACAGCTCCGTGAGCCAGCGCCGCAGCGCGCGGTAGCCGGCGGCCTCGGCCGGGCCCGCGAACGCGCGGATCTCGGCCTCCATCGCGTCGCCGTCGGTGCGCAACGCGAGCGTGCTGCCGTCGGCGAAGCGAGCGTGGTAGGCGGGGTCGAGCTTCGTCAGCGGCAGGCTCGCCGCCAGCGATCCGCCGACGGCGTGCAGGGCCTCGTCCACCAGCTCGGGCATGGTCAGCACGCTCGCGCCGGTGTCCACGGTGTTGGCGCCGAAACCCTGCTGGCCCGCGCGCCCGCCGGGCTCCTTGTCCTGCTCCAGCAGCGTCACGCGGCGGCCCGCGCCGAGCAGGTGCAGCGTCGCCGAAAGGCCGGCCAGGCCGGCTCCGACCACCACCACGTGGTCGGTGGGCCCGGACACGGATCTGGTCACGAGGTCCGCCGCGTCGCCTTGCCGACCAGGTCGGCGAGCGCAGCCGGCGCCGGCTCGGCCAGGTGCGCGCGGTCGAGCGCGGCCGTCGCCGAGGCGGTGAGCTCGTCGATGCGGTGCTCGACGGCGTCGACCGCACCGACGTCGGTCAGGGCTTCGCGCACGGCGTCGACGGAGGTGTCGGACAGGTCGGCCTTGCCGATCGCGTCGGCGATCACCTTCGCGGCGGCGCGGTCGCCGCGCTCGTCGGCCAGCTGCACGCCCAGGGCCACGAGCAGGGTGCGCTTGCCCTCGCGCAGGTCGTCACCCGCGGGCTTGCCGGTCACCGACGGGTCGCCGAACACGCCGAGCAGGTCGTCGCGCAGCTGGAAGGCCACGCCGACGTCGCCGCCGAACTCGAGCAGGGTGTCCACGAGCCGGTCGTCGGCCCCGGCGAGCGCGGCGCCGAGGTGCAGCGGGCGCTGCACGGTGTAGGCGGCGGTCTTGAGCCGGTCGATGCGCAGCGCGGCCTCGGGCGAGGCGTCGCCGACGGCCTGCGTGCGCACGTCGAGGTACTGCCCGGCGAGCACCTCCGTGCGCATCGCGCGCCACGCCGGACGAGCCTTCGCGAGCGTCTCGGCGGGCAACGGGGCCTCGGCGAACATGTCGTCGGCCCACGCGAGCGCGAGGTCGCCGACGAGCACGGCCGTGGCCAGCCCGAACGTCGCGGGCGAGCCGAGCCACCCGTGGTCGGCGTGCACCTTGGCCGAGGCCACGTGCACGGTCGGGTTGCCGCGGCGCGAGTCGGAGGAATCGATGAGGTCGTCGTGGATCAGGGCGCACGCCTGGATCAGCTCGAGGCTCGCCACGACCTGCAGCGCGCCCTCGGCGGCTTCCCCGGAAGCCGCCCCGCCGGCGCCGCGCCAGCCCCACCACGCGAACGTCGGCCGGATGCGCTTGCCGCCGCACAGCACGAAGCCCGAGAGCACGTCGATGCCCGCCGCGACGCTCGGCTCCGTGCGCACGATCTCGTCGCCCGCGCGGCCGAGGAACGCGGTCAGCGCACGCTCGACGTGGACAGGCAGATCGTCGTCGAAACCGGGCGCGTCCATGCCGCCATCATCCGGGGCGAGGGGCCGGCCGGTCGCGCCGGGTGCCCCGGATGTGGCGCACGAGACGCCGAGCGGGGCCGGGTACCGGGGCCATCTCGGGGTCAGCCCCGACCGGTCCAGAACTCGCCCGGCAGTCCGGCGGCGCTGAAGTACGCGGCGGCCTCGGCCGGTTCGCGGCGCCGGTAACCGTGGTCGAGCCGCCCCGCGTACCAGCCCTCGGCCAGGTGCCACAGCGCCGGCAGATCGAGCACGGCGCCCTTGGCGAGGCCGGTGCGGGCGACCCATTCGTCCACACAGGACTCGTCGCAGAACAGGCGCTGCACGGAACAGGTGTGGCGCACGTCGTCCCACATCCTGGCGGTCGGCACGGGGAAGTGCGCGACCTGCGTCCCCTCCGGCGGCGCCTCGCGGCTCACGACCAGCGCCAGGGGTTCCGTGCACGTCGGACAGCGCGTGGCGACGAGCACCTCGGGCTCGGCGGGCACCAGGTGCGGGATCGCGAACGAGTCCCACGCGCAGCCGCCCCACCACAGGGTGTGTTCGCCCATCACCGAGAACCCCAGCGGGATCGCCGCGAAGGGGTGGGCCAGCACCACGTGCTCGCACTCGTCGAGCACCAGGTGGCGGGCGTCGGCGAGGCGGTGCAGCGCCTGCTTGGCCACGGCGAGCGACCCGTGCGCGGCGTCGGCCAGCTCGGGTGCCGTGGGCGCACGGCCGCGCGTGGCGAAGGCCCGGTACACGGCCACTCGCACGTCTTCGTCCCAGGCGGTGTCGTCTTCGCGGCTCATGGCCGGCTCCTCGCGAGTCGTGTGCGTCCGACGGTACTCGTGGCCAAGGCCACGCGCCGGGGCCGACCACGCCCGGTTTCGCCCACTATCATTTCCCCTTATGACGTCCGTGATCGAGCGGTTGCAGGGGGACGGGCCCCGGTTCTCCATCGAGTTCTTCCCGCCCCGCGACGAGGCCGACGAGGCCGTGCTGTGGCGCGCGATCCGCGAGCTCGAGCCGCTGGACCCGGCGTACATGTCGATCACCTACGGCGCGGGCGGCTCGAGCCGCGACGGCACGATCCGCAGCATCGCCCGCGTCGCCACCGAGACCACACTCGTCCCGATGGCACACCTCACCGCCGTCGACCACTCGGTGGCGGAGCTGCGCAACGTGATCGGCTGGTACGCGGCCGTCGGCGTGCGCAACATCCTGGCGCTGCGCGGCGACCCGCCCGGCGAGGTGTACGGCGACTGGGTGCGTCACCCCGAGGGACTCGAGTACGCGGAGGAGCTGGTGGAGCTCGTCCGCTCGCTGGGTGATTTCTGCGTGGGCGTGTCGGCGTTCCCCTACGGCCACCCGCGGTCGCCGGACCTGGAGTCGGACACCAAGTACCTCGTGCGCAAGTTCCGCGCCGGCGCCGATTTCGCGATCGCCCAGCTGTTCTTCGAGGCCGAGGACTTCCTGCGCCTGCGCGACCGCGTGGCCGCGGCGGGCTGCGACGCGCTGGTGCTGCCCGGCATCATGCCGCTGACCACCGTGCGCACGCTGCACACCACGATCAAGCTCTCCGGTGCGCCCGCGTCGCGGCGGCTGCTCGACCGGCTGGAGCCGCTCGCGGACGATCCGAAGGCGTTCCGCGAGGCCGGTATCGACGCCGTCACCGAACTGGGTGAGAAACTGCTCGCCGAAGGTGTGCCCGATCTGCACTTCTACACGTTCAACCGGTCCAAAGCCACGCGCGAAGTGGTGACGCGGCTCGGGCTGGTGCCGGCGCGCGCGTAAGTCCGTACCGCGCGGGTGGCCGGGCCGGTACGGTTCGGCCCATGGCTTTCAGCGAACACAGCGTGCACGGGATTTCCGACCGGTACGTCGACGATTACGCGGCCGTGGACCCGGTCGCCGCCACCATGCTCGGCGTCGCGGGATACGACGACCAGCTCACCGACTACTCGCCCACCGGCCACGCGGCCCGTGCGGCGCTCGCGGCGAAGGCCCTGGCCGACGTCACCGCGACCGAGCCCGCCGACGCGGGGGAGCGGGTCGCGAAGGCGGTGTTCACCGAGCGCGTGGGCCTCGACGTGGAGATCCACGACGCGGGCCTCGACGTCGCGGCGCTGAACGTGATCGCGAGCCCCGTGCAGGACCTGCGCATGGTGTTCGACCTGATGCCCCTGGACACGCCCGAGCAGTGGGCCGACATCGCGGCTCGCCTGCGCGGGGTGCCCGAGGCGCTCGCGGGGATGCGCGCGTCGCTGCTGACCGCGGCCGACGCGGGGCGCGTGTCGGCGTTGCGGCAGGTGGCGAAGGTCGCCGAGCAGTGCGAGACCTACGCCGGCCTCGGCGAAGGCCCCAGTTTCTTCAGCGGGCTCGTGGGCAATGCGGGCTCTTCGGTCAGTGCTGCTCTGTCCGGCGACCTGCAGGCCGGCGCCCGCGCGGCCGACGAAGCGTTCGCCGAGTTCGCCGGCTTCCTGCGCGCCGAGCTCGCACCGAAGGCGCCGGCCAAGGACGCCGTGGGCGAGGACGTCTACCGGCTGTGGTCGCGCTACTTCATCGGCGCGGAGCTCGACCTGCGCGAGGCGTACGAGTGGGGCTGGCACGAGTTCGCCCGGATCGAGGCCGAGATGCGCGCGGTGGCTTCACGGATCCGCCCCGGCGCGTCGGTCGCCGAGGCCGCCGCCGTGCTCGACGCCGACCCGCGCTACCGCGTCCACGGCCGTCCGCAGTTCGAAGCCTGGATGCAGTCCCTTTCGGACGATGCCCTGCAATCGTTGCGCGGCAAGCACTTCGACATCCCCGATCGCCTCATGGCCCTCGAGTGCCGCATCGCCCCACCCGGCGGCGGCGTCGGCGCCTACTACACGGGCCCGAGCGAGGACTTCACCCGCCCCGGCCGCATGTGGTGGTCGCTGCCCGCGGACAAGGAGGAGTTCACCACCTGGCGCGAAGTGTCCACTGTGTACCACGAGGGCGCCCCGGGCCACCACCTCCAGATCGCGACGGCCGTGAACCAGGCCGCGTCGCTGAACAAGTACCAGCGCCTCATGACCTTCATCTCCGCCCACGGCGAAGGCTGGGCCCTGTACTCCGAGCGACTCATGCAGGAACTCGGCTACTTGTCCGACGACGGCAACCTCCTGGGCATGCTCTCGGAACAGCTCTTCCGCGCCGCGCGCGTCGTGGTCGACCTCGGCATGCACCTGGAACTCGAGATCCCCCGCGGCACGGGCTTCCACGAGGGTTCTCGCTGGACTCCGGAGCTCGGCCTGGAGTTCATGCTCACCCGCACGATCACCGACCAGGCCCACGTCCGCGACGAGATCGACCGCTACCTCGGCTGGCCGGGCCAGGCCCCCGCGTACAAACTCGGCGAACGGTTGTGGCTCTCCGCTCGTGATGACGCTCGGCAGAGGATGGGGGCTTCTTTTGACATCAAGGAGTTTCACACTCGGGCGTTGGAGATGGGTGGGATGGGGTTGGACACGTTGAGGGCGCAGTTGGCTTTGCTGGGGTGAGGTTGGTTTTGCCGGAGCCCTCCACGGTCTTTTCGAGGCTGTGGAGGGCTTCGCTGTCCAAATCCGTGGCTCGCCACCCCACCAACCCCTAGACTCCCGTTCGTGCACCGGATCTTCCTCGTCACCCCACCGCCCGCGCTCTGAGCGGGGTGGTCTCCGCCGCGTGGGCCGTCTAGAGGCCCGCGGCTGATCTGTGCTGCACAAAGCACGAGCTGCAGAACGAAACCGCCCCGCGTCGTCGTCGTCCGAAATCCTTCGACGCTGGAGCGTTTTCCATGTCTCTTGTCCTGTCCGAACGCGCCCGCGGCTCAGCCGCGCTCGTGGTCGCCGGTGTGCTGTGGGGGAGTGGCGGATTGGCCGGCTCCCTGCTCGGTCACCTGGCCGGCCTGCATCCCCTCGCCGTCGCCACCTACCGGCTCCTGCTGGGAGGTGCGGCGGCGATCGCGATATCCGGCAAAGGCATCCCGCGAAGCCGCGAAGCACGAAAGAACATCCTCGTCGTCGGCGCCCTCTTCGCGTTCTTCCAAACCACCTACCTCGCCGCCGTCGCGCTCGGGTCCGTAGCCACGGCGACCATGACCACCATCGGCGCCGCGCCCGTGATGCTCACCGTCGCCACGGCGGTCCGCAGGCGCCGGGCACCGCGGTCCCGGACCCTGTTGTCGGTCGCCGGCTCCCTGGCCGGCCTGGTGCTGCTGTCGTGGACGGCGCACGCCGAAACGTCGAAAGCCGGGCTGCTGCTCGCCCTCGCGGCGGCCGCGGGCTTCGCGGTCCTCACCACCCGCCCGGTCGACGACCCCCTCGCCACCACCGCGTACGGCTGCCTCACCGGCGGTCTCCTGCTCACCCCGATCGCCCTCACCTTGGGCATGGCGCTGCCCGCGCAACCACAGGTCCTGCTCGTCGCGGTCTACTTCGGCGTCGTCCCGACCGCGCTGGCGTACGCGGCCTACTTCAAGGGCCTCACCACCGCCCACCCCGTGCTCGGCGCGCTGTCGGCGCTGCTGGAGCCGCTCACGGCGACGATCCTGTCCGTCGCGTTCCTCCATGAGCACCTGAGCCCGCAAGCCTGGTGCGGCGCGGGCCTGCTGACCGCGGCCCTCGCGATCGGCTACTGGCGCCCGGAGTCCAGCGGCAGCGAGCGGCCGAGGATCGCGAACGGACGCGGGTCGCCCGTGAACCGGTAGTCGCGCAGCACGTCGACGAAGCCGGTGCGCCGGTAGAGCTTCCACGCGCGGCTCGTGCCCTCGGGGGTGGACAGCAGGACGTTGGCGTTGGGCACCCCGTCGAGCAGGCGGCGCAGCAGGTCCTCGCCGATCTGCTTGCCCTGGTTCTCCGGGCGCACGTGGATCTCGGTGAGCTCGAAGTAGTCGGTCATCCACCGCTCGGCCTCCTGCGGGCCGGAGCGGCGGGTGAGCCCGTGGCGCACCTGCTCGTGCCACCACTGCCCGGCGCGGCCCTTGTACCCGTAGGCGAGCCCGAGCAGCACGTCGTCGGCGTCGAGGGCGGCCATGCAGCGCCAGCCTTCGCGCAACGCGTGCGTGAGCCACATCGGCGCGCGCTGCTCGGCCGTGCCCTCGGGGTAGCGCATGGCCTTCACGTAGATGGCCAGCGCTTCCGGCAGGCGCGTGCGGAACTCGTCCGCGGACAACTGCACGTATCGGGAACACCCGGAGGACATGGCGGTCACGGCTGTCCATCCTCCACTCCCGCCGCGAGCGCGCCCGGGGTGCCCCCGGTCAGCTCGACGAGCCCGGCGAACGTCGTCGGGAACACCGACTTCGGGTGCCCGGCCGCGGCCCACACCTCGTCGTACTGGCGCAGGGCCGTGTCCACGAGTGTGACCAGCCGCCGCGGGTGCCCGACCGGGGCGACGCCGCCGATGGGCTGCCCGGTGTGCTCGCGCACGAAGTCGGCGTCGGCCTTGCCCACCTCGGTGAGGCCGGCCAGCGCCGCCAGCAGCTCCGGGTCGGCGCGGTGGGCGCCTGACGTCAGGGCGAGCAGGGCCGTCTCCTCGCCGCCGGTGGTGCGGGCGCGGAACACCAGGCTGTTGGCGATCGCGCCGACCTCGACCCCGAGCGCTTCGGCGGCCTGGGCCGCGGTGCGGACCTCGGCCGGCAGCACGCGCACGCCCTCGGCGGCGGAGCGCTGGCCGGCCTCGCTCAACGCGGCTGTGACCTTGGCGACGGCGGGATGGTCGAGGGAGCTCATGCGGTTATGCAACCACGCCGGCGGCACCGTGTCCCGCACCACGTCCCCGGATTCCACCGGCGGGGTTGAGAGAACCCGGCACCGGGGGTTACTCTGGAAATCGTTCGAACAGACGTTCGACATCCGGTGAGTGTTCACCGGCAGGTGCCCGGCAGTTGTCAGGCAGTTGTCAGGCAGGGGCGGGGGAAGCGCTCCTGCGGCCGGGCACCTGCCGGGACTCACCCGAGCAGCAGGAGGAGGGTCGTCATGTCCGTCTCGGTCGTGTCCCCTGCGGATCCCGGGCAGCCGCAGCTGCCCCTGTCGCTGCGTCCGCCGGCACCCCCGGCGGCGGCCACCCTGCTCGCCCAGGCCAAGCGCGGCCTGGCCGACGCCGAAAACGAACGTGATCCCGCCGAGCGGTTCATCGGCGCCTACCTCGCGGCCCTGCGCGGCGCGGGGGCGGTGCTCGCCGTGCGCGGGCGGCCGCGCCGGGGCCGGGGCCGCCCGGCCAGCGGCTGGGTGCTGCTCGACGCCGTGGCGCCGGAGCTGAAGGAGTGGTCTGCCTTCTTCGCGGCCAACTCGGCCACGCGCGCGGCTGCCGAGGCCGGCATCACGGGCAAGGTCACGGCCGAGTCGGCCGCGGGCCTGATGCGCGCCACCGGTCTGTTCCTCGAGCTGGTTCGCCGCGTCGTTCACGGCCTGCCCATTTCCGGCGAAGCCCATGTCGCGTGAGCTGGGCCCGGTCGACCACGGCCGGTTGCTCGAAGCGCTGGAAGTCGAAGCGCGCGTGCTGGGGGAGGTGGCGCACACGGCGTCGGCCGAGGCGCCGGTGCCCACCGCCCCGGGCTGGACGCTGGGGGAGCTGCTGCGCCACGTCGGCAGCGTTCACCGCCTCACGCTCGGCTGGCTGCGGGAGGGCCGCAAGCCCACGCAGTGGCAGCGCATCCCGCACCAGGACGAACCGGTCGCCGACTACTACGCCGTGGGCCGCGACGCCGTGATCGCCGAGCTGGCCGCCCACGACCCGGGCGAGCGCGCCGCCACCTGGTGGCCCGCGGACCCCACGTACGGCTTCTGGCGCCGCCGCACGCTCCACGAAACCCTGGTCCACCGCGTCGACGCCGAGCGGGCCGCGGGGACCGCACACCCGACCGTGCCCGCCGACCTCGCCACCGACGGCGTCGACGAGGTGCTCACCCTGTACTTCGGCCACAAGCTCGCCCTGCTCGGCCTCGCCGGCACCCGCCACGGCACCGTCGGCATCCGCACGGGCGGCCACAGCTGGATCGCCCGCGCGGGCCCCGAAACCATGGCCGCGTGGCGCTGCTCGCCCGAGGAGGCGGAGTCGGCCGACGAAGTGGTGAGCGGCGAGCCGGCCAACGTCTACCTCTGGTTGTGGGGCCGGGCCGCCCCGAGTTCCGTCGTCTCCTCCGGCAGCCACGACCTCGCGGCCCAGCTCTGGGCCCTCCTGCGGCTGGCCACCCGCTAGAACCGAAAAGTGGGGAAGCTTCCTCGGTTCTTGTCGGTGGTCGCCGCTACCGTCGGGCTCATGAGTACACCCCGGACCGCCGACGGCTCGATCGCCGGCCTCGTCGTCGAGGCAGCGCGGCCCTTGGACCTCGCCGGGTTCTGGGCCGCGCTGCTCGGCTGGCAGCAGCACGGCCCGGAGGTACGGCCCCCGGACACCGACGGCTGCGAGTTCGCACTCGCCTTCGTCCCCGAAACGGCCGCCAAGACGCACAAGAACAAGCTGCACCTCGACCTCGCCAGTCGCACCCTCGACCACCAGCGCGAGGTGGTGGCCCACGCGTTGACGCTCGGTGCGCGTCTCCTGGACGTGGGGCAGGGCGACGTCCCCTGGGTGGTCCTCGCCGACCCCCAGGACAACGAGTTCTGCGTCCTGGAGCCACGCCCCGAGTACGCCGACACGGGCGCTCTCGCCGCTCTCGTCGTCGACTCCCACGACCCCGTCGGCCTCGCCGGCTTCTGGTCGGCGTTGATCGGGTGGCCGGTCACGTCGACCCTGGCCGAGATCACCCGCGTGCGCAGCCCGTCGCGGCGCGGGCCGGCGATCGAGTTCCTGCTTTCGGCGGACCCCGTACGCGGACGCAACCGCCTGCGCCCCGCGCTGCGCACCTCGCCGGGTGATCCACAGGGTTCGGCCGAAGCAAGTGATCCCGAGGGCAACGAGTACACGCGCACGCCCTGAAAGTGCACGACTTTCGGTACTGTCGGGAGGCCGCCGCCGCGAATCGCGTGCGGTCTTTTCCGAAAACTGATCCCCGAAGCTACTGTGGCGCTCGATTTCGACTTCCACTGCTTCGAGGGATGATGCGACAAAATGAAGATCGTGATCGGCATGTCCGGGAGTTCGGGCGCGATTTACGGAGTGCGGCTGCTCGAGGTGCTGCGCACGGCCGAGGACGTCGAGACACACCTGGTGATCAGCGACTGGGCCGGAAAGAACATCGAGTGTGAGACGGAATACACCCTCGATTCGGTCAAGGCCCTCGCGGACGCCGTGTACGACGTTCGCGACATGGGTGCGGCGATCTCGAGTGGATCATTCCTGGTCGACGGAATGATCATTGCGCCGTGCTCGGTCAAAACACTTTCTTCGGTGGCCAACGCGTACAACGACAACCTCCTCGCCCGGGCCGCGGACATTCAGCTGAAGGAACGGCGAAAGCTGGTTCTGCTGTTCCGCGAAACGCCGCTGAACCGCACGCACCTGCGGCTGATGCTGGACGTGACCGACGCCGGAGGAGTGATCATGCCGCCGGTGCCGTCGATGTACCACGCCCCGAAGACCGTGGACGACATCGTCAACCACACCGTGCAGCGGGCGCTCGACCAGTTCGGGATCGAGAAGGGGCTCTTCACGCGCTGGCGTGGCCTACCCGCGGACGGGGCGTGACCGGGTGGACCTCGCCGAAGCGGTACGCGGAAGACGCACGATCAGGAAGTTCACCTCGGAACCGGTGCCGCGGGAAGTCCTGGAGCGCGTGATCGAGCTGGGGTTCTGGGCGCCGTCGGCCGGGGACGCCCGGTCCCACGCCTTCGTCGTCGTGGGCGGGGCGAAGCGGAAAGAAATCCAGGACATCGTGCGCGCCGCGATGGACGACGTGCGGCGCCTGGTGGAGAAGGAGTTCGCGGCCAACCGCCCGCTGGTGGACGAGATCGTGGACTTCTACGCCGGCTTCGGCTCGGCCCCGGTGCTGATCCTCGCCTACGCCGGCAAGTTCGTCGACGGCGAAGACGACGTTGCGAGCGTGTCCGCGGCGATCCAGAACGTACTTCTCGGCGCGTACGCAGAAGGCCTGGGGACCGCGTGGACGGGCCTCACCACCATGTGCTCGGCCGAGATCAGTGCCGCGGTGGGTGTTGCCGACCGCACGCTCGTGGGGATCCTCCCCATCGGACATCCGCGGGTCCTCCCCGGGCCGCGCGCGCAGAAAGAAGGGGAAGTGCGATGGCTGGGTCTCTGACCGCGGTTTCCACAGTGGACCTGCGGGCCGGCGAGCGCCTCTCGGGCGACGTCGACGCCGCGTTCACCGAGCTGGGCCTCCTGCTGGCCACCGGCCACGGCGTGGCGCCGGAATCCCTGTCGCGGGCCTTCCGCGCGGCGCGGGGCTTCTTCGACCTGCCGAAGGCCGACAAGGAGTCGTTCGCCCCCGCGCCCGGCGAGTTCCTGGGCTACTCGGGCCTGAAGACGGTGCGCGGCTCGACGACGTCGAGCTCCCCGCCCGACCTCAAGGAACGCTTCGCCATCGGCCCCGGCGCCACCGCCACCTCGACCGGAACAACCGACGCGGCGCGGCACCACGAGGAACTGGTGGCCGCCCTGCGCACCTGCTACGACGAGATGGAGCAGCTGGCCAAGCACGTGCTGCGCGCACTGACCGTGCCGTTGGGCGTCGGCCAGGACTACTTCGAGGCCAGGACGAACCGCAGCGCGAGCTACCTCGTGGCCATCGACTACCCCGCACTCGACGACGACGCCTGGGCCTCCGACCGCATCCGCGCGAGCGCCCACCGGGACCGCTCGTGCCTCACCGCCCTCGCGGTCGCGGGCGACGAACCGTCGGGCCTGCAGGTCCAGCTGCCCGACGGCACGTGGCAGGACGTCGCCGTGCCGGCGAACGTGCTGGCCCTCAACGTCGGCAGCATGCTCACCCGGTGGACCGGCGACCGGTGGCCCGCCCCGATGCACCGCGTCCGCAACCCCCACCCGAACGGCTCTCCCGCCACGCGTCGCCAAAGCCTGGCCTTCTTCTTCAACCCGAACCCGGACGTCGTGCTCGCCCCCATCACCCCGTCGAACGCCGCGCAGACCCCGCCGGCCGACGCGGTCACCGTCGGCGAGTTCCTGCGCACGATGCTGGAGTCGCACTCGCGGGGAAGCCCGGTCTGACCGCGGAGTCCATCACCCGAAACACTCCACAGTGGACGGTTCACCGCCCGACGGGCTCCGCGGGTTCCTGCGGCCGTCCCCGCGGCTGCAGCGCCTCGGCGGCGAACATCCGGTGCAGCAGCTGGATCGCCACGGAACCCTCACCCACCGCCGAAGCCACCCGCTTCACCGAGCCGTGCCGCACGTCGCCCGCGGCGAACACGCCCGGCAGGCTCGTTTCCAGCGGCAGCGGGTCGCGGTCGAGCGGCCACGGACCGGTCAGATCCGGGCCGGTCCGGATGAAACCCCGGCCGTCACGCTGGATTTCCGGGGGCAGCCACGCGGTGTGCGGGTGCGCGCCGATCATGACGAACAGAGCGTCGGCGGGCGTGGTGGCCGTGCGGCCGGTCAGGCGGTCGCGCAGCACGAGGTGGTCCAGCCACCCGGTGCCGCCGCCGTCGGCGATCTCGGTGGCCACCAGCACCCGAAGCCGGGGCGTGGCCTCGATTTCCCGCGCGAGGTAGTGCGACATGCCGGAACCCAGCGACTCGCCGCGGATCACCAGCGTCACCTGGGCGGCGAAGCGCGCCAGGTGCAACGCGGCCTGCCCGGCCGAGTTCCCGCCGCCGACCACGTAGACCTCGCGGCCGGCAACACCGGGCGCTTCGGACGCCGGGCCGCCGTAGTACACGCCGGCGCCGCTCAGCGCTTCCAGCGCCGGCACGCCCAGCCGGTGGTAGGTGGCGCCCAGCGTGAGCAGCACCGCGCGCGACCGCACCCGCACGCCGTCGGACAGCGTGAGCGCCAGCTCGCCGTCGCGGCAGAGGTCGGTCGCCCGCTGCATGAACACGAACTTGGCCCCGAACACCCACGCCTGGTCGTACGCCTGCTGAGCCAGCCGCCGCCCGCTGACGCCGCGGGGGAAGCCGAGGTAGTTGCGGATCAGCGAGCTGGACGTCGCCTGGCCGCCGAGACCGCCTTCGTCGACGACGAGCGTGCTGAACCCCTCCGACGCGCCGTACATGGCCGCCGACAGCCCGGCCGGCCCGGCACCGACGATCACCAAGTCGAACTCCATGCGCTCCGGGTTCACGGGCGCGCCCGAGGCCACGGCGATGTCGGCGTTGGTCGGGTTGCGCAGCACCGTGCCGTCGGGGAAGACGACGATCGGCAGCTCACCCGGCCCCGCCTCGGCGATGCGGGCGCGGCCCTCGACCGAGTCGGCAAGCGCGAACGAGTGCGGGATCGCGCACCGGCCGAGCACCTCGCGCAGCTCGTAGGCCCGGCCGGACCACGACTGGCCGACGATGTGGATCGTGTTGGGCGACGTGCGCCGCAGCTCGGTCCACTCGAGCAGCAGGTTCGAGATCGCGTGGTGGAAGACCTCGTCCGGCGCGGCCAGCGGGCGCAGCACGTAGTGGTCGATGAGGCCGCGCGCGATCGCGTCGAAGATCGCCTCGCCCGTGGCCCGGTCACCCCATTCGCCCCAGGCGATCAGCAGCCCGCGTTTCGCGTGCGGGTGCAGCCGCCGCGCCTGGGCCAGCAGTTCGGCGCCCGTCATCTCCGAAAACGACCGGCCGGCCAGCACGAGGGCGACTTCGTCCTCCTCGGCGAGCACCGCCAAGGCTTCCTGCGGCGACGAAAGGCACGCGATCCGGTAGTGGCGTGCGTAGCGCTCGCTCAATTCCCGCTCGACGTCACGCAGCGCACCCGCGTTCTCGTCGACGGCGAGAAGCACGGCGCCGGACATGTCCCCGACAGTAGCGGCGGGTCGTCCCGGAACGAACGGGTGAAATTTCAGCGGTTGTCAAACGCGGAAAGACGAACACCCCGCCGCCGACGGCGGGGTCGGGCCCTGGCCACCGAGGCCGAAATTCCCGGCCCGAGCGGACGAAGCCCCCGGTCGCCGGTGAAGCCGACCGGGGGCCCGTGTCCGCATCTCAGCTGTCACATTTCAGCTGTCACAACTCGGCTGCCGGGAACTCAGCCGTCCGAGTCGTTCGACGGGATGAACGCACCCGGCACCTGGTCCGGCGCGAACACCTTGTTCTCACCGGGGTACGGCGTCTTGAACCCGTGCACCTGGTACCACGTGAAGCGGTTCATCTGCTCGGGGTTCGCGTAGTCCGCCGTGGCGTTGGGACCGGTGAACCGCTGGTTCTTCTGCCACGCCGCCCACTGGTTCGCCACCTGCTGCTTGTCCGCCGGCACCGCGGTGTCGGGCTGGACCGAGGCGAACTGCGGAGCCACCACGTCCGGACCACACGACGGCTGGGTCGCGAGGCCGCCCGTGAGCGACGTGCGGTTCGCCACCGCGTTGAACGGCGTCAGGTTCGGCTTGTTCGTGAACGCACTCGCCATCGGGGTGGCCGCGCTGTCCTTCTGGTTCATCGGCTGGATCCCGAGGATCTGCTCGATCGTGCGAACCATCGTGATCTGCGAGTAGTACGTGCTGTCCACGACACCGTGCTGGGCGTACGGGCTGATGACCTGCACCGGCGCGCGGTGCCCGTCCACGTGGTCCAGACCGGCCTGGGAGTCGTCCTCGACCACGAAGATCGCGGAGTCCTTCCAGTACTTGCTGTGCGAGATCTCGTCGACGATCTCACCCACGGCGAGGTCGTTGTCCGCGACCTGCGCGGCGGCGTTCGCCGGACCACCGGTGTGGTCACTGGAGAGCCAGAACATGTTCAGGTTCGCGGGACCGTTCTTCTCGAAGTCCTGCTTCCAGATCTGCTCCCGGTAGACGTCCGGCACGGAGGTGTCGAACTTCGGGAAGCCGTGCACCGACACGTCGTTGAGCGACGGGATCGGCGATGACGACACGAGCGGGTAGGCGCTCGGCTCACCGGTGTTGGCCATGTTCTTGCTGTCGCAGTACAGGTTCTGCCACGACGCGCCCGACGGCTTGGTCAGGAACTGCTGGAACTCGCCGAAGTCGCGCACGGTGTTGCCCGCCGCTTCGGCACCCGACCACAGCGTGCCGGAGGCCTGGTGGCCCAGCACGTCGTCCTCGGTGTCGTAGCTGCGCAGGTACTCACCGGCCGAGGACTCGGTGTACTCCGGGTCATCGGCCTGCATGAGCCAGTTGTGGCCCTCGGCGGAGTTCGTGCCGATGTCGTACGTGTTGTCGTACAACCCGAACTGCTGCGCGAGCGCGTGCTGGTTCGGCGTCACGTTCTCGCCGAACTGCGCGAGCGCCGCGTCGCCGTTGCCCTGCGGGAGGTCACCGAAGACCTGGTCGTAGGTCCGGTTCTCCTTGACGAGCAGGAACACGTGCTTGATGGTCGACGGGTCGCCGAGGCGAGCCGGCACCGGCACGGCCTGCTTCTTCTTGCCGTTCGCCACCTGGACGGCGTTGTTCGTCCAGCCGTTCTGCTTGAACACCTTCGGCGTGTACGACTTGATCGTCCGGTCGTCAGGCAGCTGGAAGCGCGTGAGGCTGGACGTCGTGTCGTGCGTGCCGTGCCCGGCGGCCGTGGTCGGGCGCTGGGCGTCGATGCCGCGGGTGTTGGACACGACGATGTCCTTGCCCACCGTGGCGATCGCGGTCGGGAAGTAGTCCGTGGGGAGCAGGCCGATGTAGCTGGCCGGGTCCTTCGGGCTGGTGTACTTGTACACGGCGATCGCGTTCGCGCGGCCGAGCGTCACCAGCAGGTGCCCGTCCTTGGTGAGCGCGATGCCGTCGGGCTCGTACCCGACCGTGGCCTCGGGCCATGGCTGGGTCGCGATGGTCTGGGTGACCTTGTCCTTGCCCGAGTCGATCACGGACACGGTGTTGCTGGACGTGTTCGCGACGAACACCGCGCTGCCACTGGCGTACACCGCGGTCGGGTGGAGCCCGACGTTGATGGTGGCCACGGCGGCGGCCGGCTTGGCGGTGTTGATCACCGAGACCGTACCGGTGGTGGAGGCACCCGTGAACGGGTTGGCCGGCACCTGGGTGTTGTACGAGTTGATCGTGGTCTCACCCGGGAGCGGCATGCGGCCGCCCTCGTTGCTCACGTAGAGCTTCTTGCCCACCAGCACGAGGTCGCGCGGCGCGATGCCGGTGTTCCAGCTCTGCTGCACGACACCGGTCGACGCGTTGATGGCGACCACGCGGTTCTGGCCGTTCACGGCGGCGTACACGACGGCGCCGTCGGGCGAGAACACCGCCTGGGCGACCAGGGCGTGCTTGGGTCCGTCGGCGGGGATCTTGACGGAGACGGGGTTGGCGAGCGTGCCGTCTGCATTCACCGAGAACTTGGTGTAGCCGTCGGTCTGGGCGAGCCACAGGGACTTGCCGTCGGGGGAGTACGACGGGCCTTCCTGGCCGACGTCGGTGCCGGCGATCTTGAGGTTCACCTTCGCCGACGTGCCGATCAGCTGCTGGACCTTGTAGGTCTTGAGGTCCACGATCGTCAGCGCGGCGTCGCCGTCGGTGGTGATGGCGGCGAGGTGCGTGCCGTCCGGGCTGATCTTCGACGCCATGATCTTGCCGTCGTTGATGACCAGCCGGTCGCCGATCGGGGCGAGGTACTGGTCACTCGAGATGACCATCCCGTCCTTGGTGTTCTGACCGACGTGCTGCTTGCCGAACTGCTCCGTCGACGCGGAGCCGATACCGGAGGCGCTCACGACCAGAGCGAGCGTGGCGGTTCCGGCGGTGACGAGGCGGATCTGGCGAGATCTGCCCGCACCGGGAGAGCCGGAGCCGGCTCTCCCACCACGCCTGCGGCGGCGTGTTACCTGCATGGGGTCATCCCTTCGGGGTGGAGGACAGCAGTTCGACGCTGGCGTCGAACTGCCACATCGGGTTGGGTTGGTCCCCCGTGGGGGTCCGCACCTGGAAGTAGCCGTTCACTTCCTTCGGTCCGTCGCCGTCGGCGACGAACCGCCCGTCGGAGGTGACGTCGAGCTGGTAGATGGCCTGACCAGTCGTGTCGACGTCGGGGAGGTGCCAAGAGACGACGCAGCGCCAGTCGTTGCCCGGGCCTTCCTGGGCGACGAGGCCGCCGCCCTTCTGGCAGTCGGAGGTGACCTTGAGCTGGGCTTCGGTCACGGCGGGGCGGTGCAGTTCGTCGGTCTGCAAGCGGTAGAGGTGCGCGAACGTCGTCGAGAGCGACTGCTCCACCTTGTCCTTCGTCACGCCGGAGCCCAGTGACGGCGTGGCCACGGCGATGATCGCGAAGGCGACCACGATCAGCCCGACCAGCGGCAGCGCGCCGGCGGTGATCGTGCGGCGGGCCGAGCCGTCGTAGCTCAGGTTGGTGAAGTCGCGGCGCAGGAACAGCAGGTACGCGAGCGCGGTGGCCACGACCGTCCACACGAGACAGACGAGGATGCTGACCAGCAGCGGCCCGGCCTGCGTGGGGCTCGTGAAGAGGCCTTCCCACGCGATGAACGAGTACGTCGGCAGCGCGAGCCGCAGCGCCACGGGCAGCGGCAGCAGCTGCGCGACCGCCATCCCGAGCGCGACGACGGCGGGCAGCAGCAGGCCCATGGGCGAGCGGCCCAGCGCGACGGACCCGAGCAGGCCCACCGCGGCCAGCGCGAGCGTCGGGGCCAGCGCGCACACCCACGCGAGCAGCACTTGACCGGCGGCGGCGCCGGGGGAGAGCAGGTGGCCGTCGAGGCCGACGAGCTGGTTGTCGCCGGCGCCGAGCACACCGCCGACGATGCTGGACACGGCCATGCCGGCCACGAGCACGAAGATCACGGTGAGGCTGGCCAGCACCTTGGCCACGAAGATCCGCCGGTACGAGCGCACGGCCACCAGCAGGTGGCGCCAGGTGCCCAGCCGGTCCTCCGACGCGAACACGTCACCGGCGACCACGGACGTCAGCAGCGGGAGCGCGTAGCTGCCGGCGAACCCGAGCATCACGAGCGAACCGGCCCAGCCCGTGGCGTTCATCCAGCGGCCGAAGACCGTGTCCACGGGCAGGTCGCTCTGCTGGCTCACCACGGCGACGAACAGCGCCGGGGCGATCCAGCACGCGAGCACGAGCAGGCGCACACGCCACTGCGAGATGAGCTTCACGAGCTCGAAGCGGTAGCCGCGGGCCACCGAGGCGGGCGCTTCGCGCGTGGTTGGGGTTTCCGGTGTGCCCGGCGTTCCGGGTTCGGTGAGGGTCGCGGTCATCGGTCGGACTCCTGCTGGCGAGACGCGGGTTCGGGCGCCTCTTCGGATTCAGTGAGGGCGAGGAACGCGGCTTCCAGCGGCGAGACCACGGGCGCGAGCTCGCGCAGGGCCACGCCCGCGTTGACGAGGCGCACCACGAGGTCGTCGAGGGCGGGCACGAGCGCGCGCACCACGAGCAGGCCGCTGTCGGGTCCGGACTTGTCGCCGAGGTGGACGCCGGGGGTCTCGGCCGCCAGCTTGCGCGCGGTCTCGCGGTCGGACGTCACGAGCCGGTAGTCGAGCTCCTGGCTCTCCGAGGAGAGCTTGCCCAGCGGGCCGGTGAACACCACCCGGCCGGTCGCGATGATCGTGACCTCCGAGCACAGCGCTTCGAGGTCGTCCATGCGGTGGCTGGACAGCACGACCGTGGCGCCTTCGGCGGCAAGGCGCTTGAGTACGCCGTGCACGTGCTTCTTGCCGGCGGGGTCGAGGCCGTTGCTGGGCTCGTCGAGCACGAGCAGCCGCGGCCGTGTCAGCAGCGCGGCGGCGAGGCCGAGCCGCTGGCGCATGCCGAGCGAGAAGCCGCGCACGCGGTCGTCGGCCACGTCGGTGAGCCCGACCTGGCCCAGCGCGTCGTCGATGTCGGCGGCGCGGGTGTCACCGCCGCGCAGGGCGGCCAGCGCGGCGAGGTTCTTGCGCGCGGTGAGCGAGGGGTAGAGGCCGGGGCCGTCGACGAACCCGGCGACGCCACCGGGTGCGTCGAGGGTCCGCCCCACGGGCGAGTCGAGGATCTCCAGCCGGCCTTCATCCGCGACGGCGAGGCCCAGCAGCAGACCCAGCAGCGTGGTCTTGCCCGCGCCGTTCGGCCCGGCCACCCCGTGGATCTGCCCCTGGGCGACGTCGAGATCGATTTCGTCGAGAGCGACGACTTCGCCGAAACTTTTGGTGATTCCCCGAGCCCGGACTGCCAGAGGTGTGTCCATGGTCCCTTTGCTTTCGTCGTGAAACGTGCGTCAGGAACTTAGGGACGGTAAATTAATCTCGAACACTGGCCGGGTGAACTGCGGGACAACGGGGTTCGGACGAAACAAGTCGCGCGGGTGGATTGTCCGGCTTAAAGCGGGTTCTTGCCGTGAGTTAACCGTCCGCTTGCTTGCGCTGCTGCCTCAGAGGAGTGACGCCGAGTCGAACCCGGTCGATATTTCTGAACGGCGGGTCGGCGGAGAAAAGCACGCGAACCGCGCTCAGTTGCGGCATGGTCGAGAGTAGCGCCTGATGTGGAAATTGCCGGAATTCGTCGCGAAGACGTGCTCGACGGGTATTCGACTACCGCCCGTTCGGTGTAGTGGGAGGAGTGGCGTGTGGCGCCATTTGTTGGCATGGGCAATACGCCAAATGGAGTACCCGATGCTGAAGGAGCGGGTTCGGCTGCCTCAAGCTTCATCCGCCGTCAGGTACGCCTGCGCCGATCGCTCACCGATTCCAGAACCAGTCCTTGCCCCGCGCCTGCTTGAGCGCCTGCTTCTTGCGCTCGGGCGTGAGCCGGTCGAGGTAGAGCTTGCCGTCGAGGTGGTCGGTCTCGTGCTGCAGGCACTGCGCCAGCACGTCGACCCCCTCCACCTTGATCGGCTCGTTGCGCAGGTCCACGCCCCGGACCACGGCGTGCTTGGCCCGCACAGTCGGAAACCACAGCTCCGGCACGGACAGGCAGCCCTCGTCGATCTCGTGCGACTCCTGCGACAACGAGACGATCTCGGGGTTGATCACATACCCCGTCAACCCGCCCACGTCGTAACTGAACACCCTCAGCCCCACCCCGATCTGCGGCGCCGCCAGCCCCGCGCGCCCGTCCGGCTTCACCGAGTCGAGCAGATCCGTGACCAGCGCTTCGACCTTCTTGTCGAAGGTCGTCACGGGATCGCAGACCGTCTTGAGCACAGGGTCCCCGAAGTAGCGCAGAGCGCGCATCGCCATGATCGAACGTCCTTTTCCCGCCGAGTGTCCGGCCGCAGTCTAGTGACCACCCCGCCCACCCCGACCCCCGGCAGTTGCCTGGTCAAGCCCGCAGCCGGAGTCCCTTCGGAGCGGGTCGGCGATCCGCGCCGCTCAGTCGTGGCCCGGAGCCCTCGCCCGTCTCAGCGCAGTCTTGGGCGCCGCCGACTTCCGCGCGGCTGCGAACCCTGTGCGTTCTCGCGGCCGGGTCACGGTCGCCAACCGCGGCCGCAAGCTGCCTGATCGGGCGAGGTTTCGGGCCACCTGGCAGCCGCCCTGGTCAAGCCCGCAGCTCGAACTCCTCCGGCAAGGCCCGCGATTCGCGCCGCTCAGTCGCGGCCCGGTACCCCCGCCCGCCCCGACGCAGACTTGGGAGCCGCCGATTCCCGCGTGCTGCGAACCCCGTGCGCCCTTGTGGCCAGGTCACGGTCGCGAACCGCAGCCGCAGCCATCTGGCCGGGCAGGTTTCCGGCCACCCGGCGCCTGACCTGGTCAGGCTCGCAATCGGAGTCCCTTCGGGGTCGCGCGGAAGCCGGCCTCCCGCAGGATTTCGGCGAGTTCGGAGGTGAGGGCCTGCTCGCCGTCGGCGCGCTGGACGGCCAGCTGGCCCAGCCAGCCCTCGCGCACGGCCGTGGACAGGCCCGCCGCCGCGGCGCGCAGGGTGTCGCGGTCCTCGGTGAAGCTGAGCAGGGAACGGCCGCCGCGTTCGACGTAGAGGGCGGGGAGGCCGTCGACGAGGACCGCGAGCGCGCCCGCTTTCCGGGCGGGGCGGTGTTTCGTGTCGCCCGTGGCGGCCGGCCAGGGGAGTGCCGCGCCATAGGGCTGAGCCGGGTCGGCGGCCGCCAGGACCACGGCGCGGTCGCCCGTTCGGGCACCGGAACCCGACCAAGCGCCGGGCCCCGACAATCCCGGACCCTGCGGTCCGGAACCCGACGGTCCCGGACCGGACAGCGCAGGCCCAGACAGCGCAGTCCCAGACAGTGCCGGCTCAGACAGTGCGGGCCCCGACAGTGCCCGCAACCGGTCCACCGCTCCCTTCGCCGCGAACTGGGCCGCGCCAAGGCCCTCCACGACGTAGCCGCGCACCACCTGGCCCGCGTCCTCCATGCCGCGCAGTACCTTGTAGATCCCCGAGAACCCACCGGTCACGCGTTCGGTGTCGAGGGCGCCCCGGGTCAGAACGCCGTGCCGCTCCAGGAACGCCTCGGTTCGGGCGTGAGCCCGGCGCGTCGGGTCCGTTTCGCGGGCGGGAGTGAGGGCCCAACGGCCGGCGACCGTCGGCGGGCCCGTGCGCGACGGCATCGCCGGGCGGCCGGCCCGCATGCGCGCGTAGCGCCCGCGCGGGGCCTGCCGCCGGGGTTTGTGCGCGCCGTGGCCCGCGACCTGGGCGCGCAGCGGCGCCAGCGTGTCGCCGGTGACCAGCCCGGCCCACACCAGGTCCCACAGCGCGCCCGCGATGTCGCCGTCGTTCGGCGGGGCCTCCAGCTGCGGCGAAACGCGGTCGACCAGCTGCCGGAAAAACAGCGCTCCACCCTCCAAAGTGGACAGCAGAGCCTCGTGCAGCGGACTCGACTGCGCGTTCTCCTCGACCTCCGGCAACAGCAGATCGGCGACGTCCGTGGGCGCCAGCGCCAGCCACCCGTCACCGCCGGACAGCGCGCCGCAGCCCGCCCACGTGACCTCGCCCGCGGTGGTCAGCTCGTCGAGCAACGCGGGGGAATAACCCGGCAGCCGGCTCGGCAGGATCAGCGACTCCACCGCACTCGCCGGCAGCGGCGCGCCCGCCAGCTGCTCGACCACCGACAGCACGTCGTCCGCCGTCGGTGCCGAGCGCACCCGCGCGCCGATCCCGTGCCACGACGGCAGGAACCGGCCCAGCGCCGCCGGTTCCACCGGCTCGACCTCCGCGCGCAGCTTCGCCAGCGACGCCCGCCGCAGCCGCCGCAGCACCGCCGCGTCGCAGTACTCGAGCCCCACGCCGTGCGTGTCCGGGTGCCCGACCGGGCTCAGCTCACCGCGCACCAGCCGGCCCTGCCCGGTCAGCCGCTCGAGCACCCCCGTGACCACGGCCGGCCCCAGCCCGAACCGCGCGGCCGCCGCCGATGCCGGGAACGGCGCCCGGATCCGCGCGTAGCGCCCCAGCAGGTCACCGAGCGGATCCTCCACCGGTTCCGTGAACGCCTCGGGCACCCCCACCGGCAGCGCGACCCCCAGCGCGTCGCGCACCCGCCCGGCGTCCTCGATCGCCAGGTACCGCTCCTCACCCGCGATCCGCACCCGGATCGCGCGCCGCGCGGCCTCCAGCTCCGCCAGCCACTCCGGCTGGATGCCGCGCGCCGAAGCCTCGGAAACGGACAGATCACCGAGGAACCGCAACAGATCCGCCGCGTCCTCCGCCGACCGCGCGTGCCGGTCGGGATCGAGCCGCTGCAACGACCGTTCGACCTCCCGCACCGCCTCGGGATCCAGCAGCTCGCGGATCGCCTCCGTGCCCAGCAGTTCGGCCAGCAGCCCGGAATCCAGCGACAACGCGGCCGCCCGCCGCTCGGCCAGCGGCGCGTCGGTCTCGTACAGGAACATCCCGACGTACCCGAACAGCAGGCTCCGCGCGAACGGCGAGGCCGCCGGCGTCTCCACCTCCACCAGCCGCACGCGCCGGGCCCGCACATCGGCCATCAGCTCCCGCAGCCCGCCCACGTCGTAGACGTCCTGCAGGACCTCCCGCATCGCCTCCAGCACCACGGGGAACCGCTCGTACTTCGCCGCCACCGACAACAGCTGCGACGCCCGCTGCCGCTGCTGCCACAACGGCGTGCGGCGCCGCGGATCCCGTCGCGGCAGCAGCAGCGACCGCGCCGCGCACTCGCGGAACCGCGCGGCGAACACCGCCGATCCGCCGACCTCCGCGACGATCAGCTGCTCGACCTCCTCCGGGTCCAGCAGCACGTCGTCGGCGCCGATGGTGACCTCGCCGCCCTCGGCGTCGAGCGCGTCGGGCAGCCGCAGCACGATGCCGTCGTCGGAGTGCGCCACCTGGGCGTCGACCCCGCGGTTCTCCCGCAGCCGCGCGGCGATCGCCAACGCCCACGGCGCGTTGACCTGCGCGCCGAACGGCGAGTGCACCACGATCCGCCAGTCGCCCAGCTCGTCGCGGTAGCGCTCGAGCAGGATCGTGCGGTCGTTGGGCACGTGTCGCGTTGCCGCCTTCTGTTCTTCCAGGTACGCCAGCAAGTTGTCGCACGCCCGCTGGTCGAGCCCGGCCGCGGCGGCCCGGTCGCGCGCCGCCGCGCTGTCCGAAGTGGACAGTTCTCGCACGAACGCGCCCAGCGCCCGCCCCAGTTCCAGCGGCCGCCCCGCCGCGTCGCCCTTCCAGAACGGCATCCGCGCGGGCTCGCCCGGCGCGGGCACCACGATCACGCGGTCGTGGGTGATGTCCGTGATCCGCCACGACGACGTGCCCAGCAGGATCGTGTCGCCGACCCGCGACTCGTACACCATCTCCTCGTCGAACTCGCCGACGCGCGACCCGGGTTTGTCGTCGGCGCCCGGCGTCATCACCGTGAACAGCCCGCGGTCGGGGATCGTGCCGCCCGAGGTGACCGCCAGCCGCTGCGACCCCGGCCGCCCGCGCAGCTCACCCGTGACCCGGTCCCACGTGATCCGCGCCCGCAGCTCGCCGAACTCCTCACTCGGGTAGCGCCCGGCCAGCATGTCGAGCACCGCGTTCAACGCGTCGTCCGGCAGCGCGGCGAACGGCGCCGCCCGCCGCACCAGCGCCGCGATCTCCGGCACCGTCCACGGTTCGAGCGCCACCATCGCGACCACGTGCTGCGCCAGCACGTCGAGCGGGTTGCGCGGGTACCGCACGGCCTCGATCGCCCCCGCGGCCATCCGCTCCGCCACCACCGCGCACGACACGAGGTCACCGCGGAACTTCGGGAACATCACCCCCGACGACACGGCCCCCACCTGGTGCCCGGCGCGCCCCACCCGCTGCAGTCCCGACGCGACCGTGGGCGGCGCCTCGATCTGCACGACGAGGTCGACCGCGCCCATGTCGATGCCCAGCTCCAGCGACGACGTGGCCACCACACACGGCAGCCGCCCCGATTTGAGCTCCTCCTCCACGTGTGTGCGCTGCTCCCGCGACATCGAGCCGTGGTGCGCCCGCGCGATGGTCGGCGCCGCGCCCGTGGTGAGCCCCGACTGCCCGATCGCCTCGGCGGGGAACGCGTCGCCCACCTGCAGCTGCGTCTGCTCCGCCACCAGCTCGTTGAGCCGCGCGGTGAGCCGTTCGGTGAGCCGCCGCGAGTTGGCGAACACGATCGTGGACCGGTGCGCCTGGATCAGCTCCAGCACCCGCTCCTCGACCGCGGGCCAGATCGAGGGCCGCTTCACCTCCGCGCCCGCGACCTCCTCCTGCGTGCCGATGCCGCCCTCCGAGGGCAGCTGCGACAACGAGGTGAGGTTCTCCAGCCGCTCCATCGGCGACGGCGCCGGCCCGTCGAGGTTCGCCATGTCCTCCACCGGCACCTCGACGCGGACTTCGATCGTCTTCGCGAGCTTCGGCTGCACCACCGTGACCGGGCGCCCCCCGGCCAGGAACGAGCTCACCTCGTCGACCGGCCGCACGGTGGCCGACAACCCGATCCGCTGCGCGGGCTTCGGCAACAACGCGTCGAGCCGCTCCAGCGACACCGCCAGGTGCGCGCCGCGCTTGCCGCCGGCCACGGCGTGGACCTCGTCGACGATCACCGTCTCCACGCCCGCCAGCGACTCCCGCGCCGACGAGGTGAGGATGAGGAACAACGACTCCGGCGTGGTCACCAGCACGTCGGGTGGCGTCTTGCCGAACGAGCGCCGCTCGGCCGCCGTGGTGTCGCCGGTGCGCATGCCGACCTCGATCTCCGGCGCCGGCAGCCCCAGCCGCCGCGACGCCTGCGAGATCCCCGCGAGCGGCGCGCGCAGGTTGCGCTGCACGTCGACCGCCAGCGCCTTCAACGGCGAGACGTACAGGATCCGGCACCGCTTGCGCGGCTCGGCGGGCGGTGGTTCCACCGACAGCCGGTCGAGTGCCCACAGGAACGCGGACAGCGTCTTGCCGGACCCGGTGGGCGCCACCACCAGGGCGTGTTCCCCGGCGTGGGCGGCCCGCCAGGCCCCTTGCTGCGCCGCGGTCGGCGCGGCGAACGCCCCCTCGAACCACGTGCGGGTCGCGGGGGAGAAGAGGTCCAGAACGTCTGCTGCCACGTTCTCCATAATGCGCGGCACCCCCGACAGTTTCTTCGGCCCCGCCTTCGGCGGGGCGTGCGAGATCGCCTTTGAGCCGGTTTCCGGACGGGGCAGTCGGATCGGCCGGGGGCCGATCGCACCGCCCCATCCGGAAACCGGCGCGATCTCGCGGGTGGGTTGAGCGGAGTGGGTTGAGCGGAGTGGAGTCGGCCACAGCGACCAGTTCTGCGGGTCTGCCCGCGCGGTGGCCGCGTACGTGGGAGCATCACCGCGCAAGCCGTGTCTAGGGGGTAAGCAGTGCGGATCCTGTCGGTGGACCTCGGGACGTCCAACACCGTGGCGGTGCTCTCCGCGCACGGCCGGCCGCCGCGGGTCGTCGAGGTGGACGGGTCGGCCAACATGCCGTCGGCGATCTTCGCGGGCGAGGACGGCACGATCATGGTGGGGCGCGACGCCGAACGCCGCGCGCGCCTCGACCCGACGCGGTTCGAGCCCAACCCCAAGCGCCGCATCGACGAGCAGACGCTGCTGCTGGGCACCGACATCGTCCCCGTCAACGACGCGCTGGCCGCGATCCTGCGCCGCGTGCTCGACGAGACCACCCGGCAGCTCGGCGGCGAGCAGCCCGACGAGGTCCGCCTCACCCACCCCGCCCAGTGGGGTCCGGTGCGGCGCAACGTGCTGCTGTCGGCGGCGCGGCTCGCGGGCATCGGCGCGAGCGTGGTCCTGGTGCCCGAGCCCGTCGCCGCGGCGGCGCACTTCGCGTCGTTCCCCGGCAAGGGACTGGCGCCCGGCCAGGCGCTCGCGGTGTACGACCTCGGCGCGGGCACCTTCGACGTCGCCGTGGTCGGCGCGACCCAGAACGGCTACGTCGTGCTCGCCGAGGACGGCCTGCCCGACCTCGGTGGCCTCGACGTGGACCAAGCGCTGATGGTGCACGTCGGCCGCGAGGTGTCGCACTCGGATCCCCAGCGCTGGCAACGCCTTCTGCGGCCCGAGTCCACGGCGGACCGGCGCACGCGGCGCGCGTTGCAGGAGGATGTGAAGGCGGCCAAGGAGGCCCTGTCGCGGCACCCGCAGACCGAGGTGCCGATGCCGGAGCCGTTCAAGGACGTGCTTGTCACGCGTGGCGAACTCGAAGGTCTGGTGCGGCCGGCGATGCTGCGCAGTGTCGAGCTGCTCGCGCGCACGCTGCGGACGGCGGGGCTCACACCGGACCGGCTCGCGGGCATCTACCTGGTCGGCGGGTCGAGCCGGCTGCCGCTGGTCGGGTCGATGATCGCCGAGAAGCTCGGCGTGGTGCCGGCGAGCCTCGACCAGCCGGAGACAGCCGTGGCGCTGGGCGCGCAGCACGTGGCGCGCGATGGGTTGTCGATGCGCACGCAGAACGTGGAAGGGCAGGTCGCGGCCGGTGCGCCCGCGTACGCGCCGCCCGGCGGATACCCGCCGCCCCCGCAGCAGCCCCCGGCCGGCTACGCGCAGCCGTCGTTCCCCGCGGGGCCGGCGCCGTCGAACTTCCCGACGTACTCGCCGGCTCCGGCCACCGCCGCGCCGAAGAAGAAGAGCCGGGCGAAGCTGTGGATCGGCGTCGCCGTGGCGGTGGTCGTGCTGGTCGCGGCGGGGTTGACGGTCTTCCTCACGTCGTCCTCGTCGGTGCGGACCTACACCGCGGACCAGTGCCGCACGCCCGGGCAGGCCGACGCCCAGGGCCTCACCGGGTGCCTGCGCCAGCTCGCGGGGCAGATCGCCGACACCGGCGGCTGCCGTCCGGGCATGGGCAACGGGCCGGCCGCGCCCGCGCAGAGCCTCGGGGCCACGTCGACGTGCGCGGCGCCGGGCCGGGCGGGCACGCAGGTGACGTACGTACAGGGCACGTCCGCGGCCGTGCTGAAGCAGTACACGGACGGGTTGCTCGCGTCCGCGGGTGGTGATCGCGTCGAGGCCGCGTGGAAGGGCAACGGGCTGGAAGGCCACTACTCGTCGGCGGCCGGGCAGAACGCGGCCGTGCTGGTGTTCACGGTGTCCGACCGGCCCCTCGTCGGGTTCATCTACCAGGTGAACTCCGCAGGTCAGGGCGCCGCGCCGACTCCGGGGACGCTGGCGGACTACTTCGAACAGAGCGTGCAGCCCGGACAGTGACGTATTTTCGTCCGCTGCCGCGGCGCGAACGGGCCGTTCGCGCCGCGGGGAAGACCGCGAGCTAGCATTCGACCGATGCGTATCACGGTTTTCCGGCGGCTCATGGCGGACGAGTTCGGCCCCGGGCGGGCCGCGGTGCTGGCCCAGGACCACGTGCTCAGCGGGCTCGGCGGCAAGACCGTCGACCAGGCTCTGGCGGCGGGAATCCCGGCGAAGCAGATCTGGCGTGAAGTGTGTGAAGCCTTCGACATCCCGGCGGAACGGCGCTGACCTGCGGATTCACGACAGAACCCTGGGGAGGGGGACCCGGAAGGGCGAAAAACTCTAGCGGACGGGCGTGTCGCCGCAATCCTCGAACACTTGTTCGTCTACAGTGTTGTGCACACCGGGGGCAGGCGATCCACAGATCGGTCGCCGTGCCGGGAATTGTCGGTCCCTCCCCGTAGCGTCGGACCGGACAGCGCTTGATCCGGACAGAGCTTGATCTGGACAACCGAACAAGCCACACAGGCCAACCAGCGAGGTGGACCGCAATGCCAGCAGCACCCGACAAGGACAAGGCGCTCGAGCTCGCCCTTGCGCAGATCGACAAGCAGTACGGCAAGGGGTCGGTGATGCGCCTCGGTGAAGAGGGTCGCGCGCCCATCGCCGTGATCCCCACCGGCGCGATCGCTCTTGACGTCGCGCTCGGGATCGGCGGGCTGCCGCGGGGTCGTGTCATCGAGGTCTACGGGCCGGAATCCTCCGGTAAGACCACGGTCGCCCTCCACGCGGTGGCCAACGCGCAGAAGGCCGGCGGCATCGCGGCGTTCATCGACGCGGAGCACGCGCTGGACCCGGAGTACGCCAAGAAGCTCGGCGTGGACACCGACGCGCTGCTGGTCTCCCAGCCCGACACCGGTGAGCAGGCGCTCGAGATCGCGGACATGCTGATCCGCTCCGGCGCGCTCGACATCCTGGTCATCGACTCCGTCGCCGCGCTCGTGCCACGCGCCGAGATCGAGGGCGAGATGGGTGACTCGCACGTGGGTCTCCAGGCCCGCCTGATGAGCCAGGCCCTGCGCAAGATGACCGGTGCCATGAACAACTCCGGCACCACCGCCATCTTCATCAACCAGCTGCGCGAGAAGATCGGTGTCATGTTCGGCTCGCCGGAGACCACGACCGGTGGCAAGGCGCTGAAGTTCTACGCCTCCATCCGGCTCGACGTGCGCCGCATCGAAACCCTCAAGGACGGCGGCGAACCGGTCGGCAACCGCACCCGGGTCAAGGTCGTGAAGAACAAGATGGCCCCGCCCTTCAAGCAGGCCGAGTTCGACATCCTCTACGGCGTCGGCGTCTCCCGCGAGGGCTCGCTCATCGACATGGGCGTCGACCAGGGCATCCTGCGCAAGTCGGGCGCCTGGTACACCTACGAGGGCGACCAGCTCGGCCAGGGCAAGGAAAACGCCCGCAAGTTCCTGCGCGACAACCCGGACATCGCCAACGAGATCGAGAAGCGCATCAAGGAAAAGCTCGGCATCGGCGCCCAGGTCGACGCCGAGGTCACCGAAGCTGCGGTTCCGGCACCGGTCGACTTCTGAGTCGATCGTTGGGGTGGAGTGTGCTCGCGGAGTGCGCTCGCCGGAGGATCGACTCAGGTGTCTTTTGGGGGTCGAACCCCCACACCCCGCCAGGGGGCAAGCCCCCTGGACCCCCGGCGGGGTTGGGTTGGTGAGTGACCTCGCCGGGTGAGGTGGCCGGGTTTGTGGCCGTGGCCCGGTCGGTGAGGGCCTTGCAGGGGCGAGGTGGCCGGGTTGGGCTGTCTCGTTGGCTGGCGGGTCGGTGAGTGGGCTCGACGGGTGAGGTGGTCGGCGTCGCGACGGTCGCTTCGTCTGGCGGGGTGGGCGAGTGGCTCGCCTGGTGAGGCGGGTCGGGCCGCGTAGGCGTTTGTTCGGCGCGAGTGTGAGTGGGCTCGCTGGGCGGCGGCCGGATTGTTCGGTCCGGGTTGCTCGGCGGGGTTGCTGAGGTGATCGCGTCGCGGGGAGAAGCGGCCGGGCTGCCTGCCGAGGGACACGTGGCGGCGGTCGCGGAGTGTGTGAGGGAGGAAGGGTGTAGTGGCGAGGGCGCCGAAGGTGGAGCCGGCGGAGATGGCGCCGGAGGAGCGGGCCAAGAAGGCCAAGGAGATCTGCTTCGATCTGCTGGCCGCGCGCCCGCGGACCGTCCAGGAGCTGCGGCAGACCCTGCAGCGCAAGGGCTTCGACGACGAGACCACCGAAACCCTGCTCGGCAAACTCGACCGCGCCGGCCTCGTCAACGACGCCGAGTTCGCCGAGATGTGGGTCAAAGCCCGCCACGCCGGCCAGGGCCTCTCGCGCACCGCGCTGGTCGCCGAGCTGCGCCGCAAGGGCGTCGACGACGAGATCGCCACGCAGGCCGCCGGCGAGGTCGACCGTGAGGCCGAAGAGCAGCGGGCCCGCGAGCTCGTGCGGAAACGCCTGGCCTCCCTGGGCAACGTCGACGAGCAGACCGCCATCCGCCGCCTGCTCGGCTTCCTCGCCCGCAAGGGCTACCCCCAGGGCCTGGCCTACACCGTGATCCGCGACGAACTCCGCGAGTACGGCGCCGAAGCCACCCTCCTCGACGACGCCACCCTCGACTGAGCCGCAGCCACCGCGACCGACCCGGCCAGGCGAGTGAGAATGCTTGCCGATCCACGGTTTCCGTCGACGGTCGGCGGTCTGCCCGTGGTCGGCCGACGACGAGGGCCGGCCTCACCACCTCGGTGGCCTCCCGGATCCCTGCCGGCGGTGACTCCGACGCACACCAGGTCATGCCCTGCCGCACAACGTCGTGCAGGCGAACAGCCCAAACGCGCCGGCCTGCGAAAAACGGCGTCGAAGCCGGTACCGAGGCCGGTCGACCGACCGGCAGCACGCCGCCACCAGACCTGGGGAACGGCCACACCGGCGGGGGCGGGGTATCCGCCGGTGTGGCCGCGGCTCACGCCACTACGCCGACGGCCGAGCCAGCTCCGACCTGGCAATCAGCTCCAAATGGACTTCCTCGGGCCCGTCGCCGATGTTGAGGGAGCGGGCGTGTGTCCACCATTCGGCGAGGGGGACGTCGTCGGTCATGCCGAGGGCGCCGTGGACCTGGATGGCGCG
The DNA here is from genome assembly GCF_053602515.1 of Amycolatopsis sp. NPDC004368. Lineage (NCBI taxonomy): Bacteria > Bacillati > Actinomycetota > Actinomycetes > Pseudonocardiales > Pseudonocardiaceae > Amycolatopsis > Amycolatopsis sp. NPDC004368. The sequence goes on from NZ_JBSGDT010000006.1 coordinate 171,893, forward strand.
GTCGAGCGTGAGCATGGCGGCCCGCACGACCACGACTTTGATGGCCGACACCTGCGTCCGGGCAGCGCGGAGGCCGATCTCGTCGATCAGCTTCGCCGTGTGCAGCACGAGCAGGCGCGCCTGGTCCAGGGCCAGGCGGCACTCGGCGATCTGGGCGCGCAGCAAACCCTTGTCACCGATGGGGCCGCCGAAGGCGTGGCGCGTGCGGGCGCGCTCCTTCAGCAGGTCGAAGCCGCGTTCGGCGAGGCCCAGCAGGCGCATGCAGTGCTGGACGCGGGCCGAGCCGAGGCGCACCTGCCCGATGGCGAAGCCCTCGCCCTCCCGGCCCAGCAGTTCGCGCGCCGGCACCCGCACGCCGTCGAGGACGACCTCGGCGTTGATGCTGTCGCGGCCCATCACCTTCAGCGTGCGCACGATCTTCACCCCGGGCAGGCGAGTCGGCACCGCGATCACCGAGTGCCGCCGGTGGCGGTCGGCGGACGGGTCGGAACAGCCGACCACGAACAGCACCTCACACCGCGGATCGGCCGCTCCGGCGGCGAACCACTTGCGCCCGGTCACCACGTACTCCTCGCCTTGGCGTTCGATCCGGGTGGCGATGTTGCTTGCGTCACTGCTCGCGACGGCCGGCTCGGTCATGGCGAACGCGGACCGGATCTCGTCGTTCATCAACGGCCGCAGCCAGCGCTCGCGCTGCCCCTCGTCGGCGACGGCGTGGAGCATGAGCATGCTGACCGAGTCGGGCGGCGAGCCGTTGATGGCCTGCGGCGCGAGATCCGGGCTGCGGCCGCTGAGCTCGGCCACAAACGCGTAGTCCACAGTGGACAGATCCACCTCCCGGCCGGGCAGCCCCAGGTTCCACAGGTCCCGGCGCCGCGCTTCGGCCTTCAGCTCGGGCAGCACCGCCGCCACACCGAGCACGGCCGCATCCTGCTCGGCCGGGTGGACGCGCTCGGCCATGAATGCCCGCATCCGCGCGATCGCCTGCTCGCCCACCGCCGACGGGCTCAGATCCCAAGCGCCGGTCACCGCGATTGCTCCAGGACGACGAGGGCGTCGACCGCCACGAGTGAACCGTCGGGCCGGACGAGCACGGGGTTGATGTCGACTTCGCGCACGTCACCCCGTGCGGCCATCAACGCGGCGAGTGCGGACACGAGATCAGCCAGCGCCGCACCGTCCACCCGCCCGAACCGCGCCTGCACCCGCGCGACGGCGTCGGCCACCGCCTCGGGCCTGGCCGGCGCGAACAACGCGAACCGGAACGCTGCGGGATCCTCGACGTTCATGCCGCCCTCGCCGATCACCACCACCGGCCCGTACTGCGGATCCCGCACAGCGCCCACCACGAGCTCGACGCGGTGCGGCAGCATCGGCTGCACGATCAGGCGCACGTTGCCGTGTCCCGCGTCGGCCGCCTTGCGGGCGAGGGCCGCCACGGTGGTCCGCAGCTCGTCCGCCCCCACGCCGAGCCGGACCAACCCCGAAGCGGCTCGGTGCACGACGTCCGGCGAATCGACCTTCACGGCGAAAAAATCACCCAGCAGCGCGGGAAACAGCGCGGCGCCGGGTTCGATCACCATCGTCGGGGCGTACGCGCACCCGAGGCCCACCACGACATCACGGGCGTCGGCTTCGGTCAGCACGGCCTTTCCCTGGTGCCGGTCGAGCGCCCGAAGCGCGGCGGCGGGCACGGCCGTGTCAGGCGGCAAACCGAACGGATACCGTCGGATCGCAGCCGGAAAGCCCCGCACGAAGCTCTCCATCGTGTCGAACACGACCCCGGGCGGCACGGTGGCCCGGTGCTGCGGCGCCGCGGCTGCCCACACCAGCCACCCGGGCTTGGACAGCGCCGCGAGATCACCGGCGAGCTCCCGGTACCGGCGCGGATTCTGGTCGCCGAACGTGAACAGCGCGACAACACCGTCCACTTCGGAATCGTCCGCCAGCACGGAGAACAGTGCCGGCAGCTTTTCGTCGTCCCGCACGAACACGCCGCCGACGTCGACGGGGTTCGTGTCCGACGCGAGCGTCGACACGCCGAGCGCGGAGATCGCCGCGCGAGTTCCCTCGCCCAGCACGGGGACGGACGCGCCCGCGTCCGCGAGCCGGTCGGCGAGGATGGCGCCGCCGCCTCCGGTCATCGTCACGACCGCCAGCCGCGGAGCGCCCGGTACGAGCACGCGGCGTTGCGCGGTGTGGAGCAGGTCCGCGAACGCCTCGTCCGAGCGGGCGAGCACGATGCCCTCGTCGTCGCAGAGCCGCTCGAACAACAGCGCGTCACCCGTGACCGCCGCGGTGTGTGACAGCGCGGCCCGCCGCCCGGCCTCGCTCATGCCCGCCTTCAACGCGACCACGTGCTTGCCGAGCTCCTGCGCGCGGCGGGCCACCGCGCGCAGCCCGGGTACATCCCGGACGGACTCGACGTACAGGCCCAGCGTCGCCACGTCCTCCCGCTCGATCAGGTAACCCCCGATCTCGCCGAGTCCGAGGCACGCCTCGTTGCCCACGCTCGCGTAGTAGCCGACCGACACGCCGTGGCGTTCCAGCAGACTCGTCACGACCAGGCCCAGCGCGCCGCTCTGGCTCACCACCGCGATCGGCCCGGCCGGGGGCGGACTCGGCCGGTCGGCGTACCCGCTCACCGTCGCGACCGTGCCACCCGGCCGGCTCAGCAGCCCGACGCAGTTGGGTCCGACCACCGGCACCGTCGCGGCGGCCCGCACCAGCTCCTGCTCGAGCCGCGCGCCGACCGGACCGCTTTCGCGGAAGCCCGAGGAAAACACCAGCGCCGAACGCACCGCTGCGGTCTCCTCCGCCCGCGCGATCAACGCCGGCACCACGGCCGCGGGCAGCGCCACGAGCAGCAGATCCAGCGGCGCGTCGAGCTCGGCCAGATCGGCGACGGACGGCACCTCGACGGCACTGCGCGGCGCCACGGCGACGAGCTCCCCGCTGAAGCCGCCACGCCGCAGATTTCGCACCGTCATGCGCCCCCACGAATCCTTGCGGGGTGACAGGCCGGCGATGCCGATCCGCTTGGGGAAGAACAGGGGGTCGAGATCGGGGATCACTCTGCGGTCTCCTTGGAATCGCACGGTGTTTGCTCGACAGGCCGGGCCACAGCGGCCGGCCGCACGGTGTTCGTCGGCTGACTCGGCGAGCGACGGAACGCGGGTGAGCAGCGTTTGCTCGGCCGGGTCGGGAGCGATGGCGGTTGGCCACGCGGTTTGTCAGTGAGGCAGAACGAGGCTGCGGCTGTGCGGTGTCTGTCGGTGAGCCAGGTGGCGATGGCGGCTTGCCGAGTGCATTTGTCGGCAAAGTTCTTCCAGCGGCGGTTGACTGCAACAGCCGGAGGCGTCAGGCAGCCGCCGCCCGCGCATCGCGCCGCGGATCGATCGTCAACGCGGCCACCAGGCCACCCACGATCATCAACCCACCAGCCAAGACCCACGCCAGCGTGAAGCCCTGGTGCCGCGTCGGTGCGGAGTCGATCAGCACGCCGGTCAACGTCGGCGCCAGCAGCCCGGCACTCGTCGCGATGCCGACCGCCCAGCCGAGCACCGCCGCGCGCTGGCGGGGCGGCGAGATCTCCGCCGCGGCGACCTGGCCCAGCGGGAACGCGGCCCACGGCAGGCCGAGCCCGATCGTCAGCAGCGCCACCGTCACCCACGGCGTGCTCGCCACCGGGAACAGCGCCACGCACACCCCGGAAACGACCCCGACGCCGGCGAGCGGCACACCGCGGGCGATCCGGGGCGCGACCCCTCGGCGCACGAGCCGGTCGCTCAGCATCGTGACGCCCAGTTGCGACGCGACCCCGACGAGCGGTGGGATCACCAGCAGCGAACCCGCGGCCGTGACGGTGTAGCCGAGATCCTTTTCGAGGAACGCCGGCAGCCAGGCCGAGATGAGGGTGAGCGTCCAGTACGCGGTGAAGTTGAGCGTCGCGGTGCCCCACCACGTGCGTTTGACCATGATCCGCCACACCGGCACCCGCTCGGTCTCCACCGAAGCGCTTTCGGAACGCTTTGGCGCGACGGCCGCGTGCGGCCCCTCCCGCGAGGTCAGGCTCCACCCGATCGCCCACAGAACCCCGACGATCGCCAGCGCGAGGAACGCCGAGCGCCAGCCGAAGTGCACGATGAGGAACGTCAGCGTCGGCGCCGCAACCGCGAGGCCGAGGCCGCCGCCGATCTGCGTGAGGGCCGTCGGCATGCCGCGGCGCATCGGTGGGAACCAGTCGTGCACGGTGTGGACGACGAGTGACGACGTCGGGCCCTCGAACGCGCCGAGCGCGATCCGGCCCGCCGTCAGCCCCACCACGCCGAGGCCCAGCACGATCGGCAGCTGGCACACCGCCCACAGCACGGCGATCGCCGCGAGGATCCACCGAGCGCGGACGCGCAGCGCGAGGATCCCGACCACCACGGAAGAAAGGCTGAACAGGAAGAAGAAACTGCTGGAGATGAACCCGTACTGCGTCGCGCTCAGGCCGAACTCCTTCGAGATCGGCACCGCGGCCAGCCCGAGCACCGACTTGTCGGCCCAGTTGACCAGCATCAGGACCACGAGCATCACGGCGATGAACCAGGCGCGGCGGCTCGCTCTCCGCCCGGTTCCCGCCAGGGACGAGACGTCCACGGCCCGGCGATCGGTTGTCGTCATCGACACTCCCAGCGCTCCAGGTGCCGTCCTGGCCGGACGGTCACCTCATGGAATGTCGAAAGGTCCGCGGAGTCCAAGACCGAGCGTCGGTCGCACCGATCGGGTTCGCTTATCCGTCCAGGTCATGACCACCTTCCCGGTGATTCTCGTCCACAGTGGATCATTCGGTCGCCGCGGCCACGAACGCGCGCGCTGCCGGCGACAGGGAACCAGGCCGTGAGAGCAGCGCCGTCTCCCGCACGACAGCGGGCACCGTTGCGCACACCCGGCCGCCGAGCCGCCGCCAGCTCGACGCCATCGACCGCGGGAAAAACGTCGACCCGGCACCCGCCAGGACCATGTTGGCCATCGCCTCGACGTTGCCGCACTCGACCGCGACGGCGGGCCGTGCGCCGACCACCGCGAACGCTTCTTCGATCGCCGCGCGGTCCGGCAACCCTTGCGGCGGCAAGAGAAGCGGCTCCGTCAGCTCGGCCAGCGCCACCGCCCGGCCCCGATCCTCTCCGGGAGGTTCGAACAGCAGCAGCTCGCGCGACCCGATCGGCTCCACCCGCAGGTGCGCGGCGGCGACCGGCAGTCCGACGATACCCAGCTCGCACACCCCGCGCCGCACGGAGTCGACGAGGTCGGGGCCGTCGTCGGGCACACGCACGTTGATCACGATTCCCGGGTGCCGCTCGTGCAGCCGTCCCGCGATCCGCGTCAGCGGGTCGAGCGTGTGCGCCGCGTCCGCGACGATGTCCAGCCGACCGGTCCGCAGCTGGACGACCGCGCGCACGGCCTCGTCCGCGTCCGCCAGATCGCCGACGAGCCGGCGTGCCGGTTCGACGAGGGCCGCGCCCTCGGCGGTGAGGTCGAGGCCGCGCGTCGTGCGGTGGAACAGGGCGACGCCCAGCTGCGCTTCGAACGCGCGCAACGTCTGCGAAACGGCGGGCTGCGAAACGTAAAGCGCCTCCGCGGCCTTCGTCACGCCGCCGTGCTCAACCACCGCGAGGAACACCTTCAGCTGCCGGGCTTCCATCACTCACCACCAGGTTCGAGCACGAGGTCCACGAACGCGCGACCCGCCGGCGAAAGCCCGTCGCGCCGGTGCAGGAGCGCGTAGTCGCGCGTGATGGGCGGGTCCAGCTTGCGGACGGTGAGCCCGAGCTGCGCGGCGCGGCGGGCGCGGTGATCGGACACCACCGACGCGCCGAGGCCGGCCAGCACCATCGGCACGAGCGCTTCGCGGTGCCCGGTCACGGCCGCTTCACGCCACCTGGCACCGCTGGCGGCGAACGACTGCTCCACCCGCAGCCGCATCGTGCTGGCGGCGGGGACGGTGACCATGGGCATGCCGTCGAGCAGGCTCGAGGGCAGCGGATCCGGCAGGTCCTCGTGGTCGCCGGGCGGGAACACCACGTACATCCAGTGGCGGCCGAGCCCGTGCACCGTCACCGCCGTGGTGTCCACGGGCAGGTACGCCATGGCGATCTCATAGCGGCCGTCCGCGAGCAGCCCAGCCGGGTCCTCGAGGTCACCGAGCTGCGCGATCTCCACCGTGACCTGCGGAAACCGGCGCCGGTAGGTGGCGATGAACCCGGCCAGCGGATGGCTGGCCATGCCGGACCACGCGACGATCTCCAACCGTCCACCGGACAGCCCGGCGAGGTCCTCGACCACGGAACGGGCGGCCGCGCGGTCACGCAACGCGCGGCGGGCGGGACCCAGCAGGGCTTCACCGGCCGCAGTCGTGACGACGCCGCGGCCGAGCCGGTGCAGCAGTTCGCCGCCCAGCTCGTGCTCGAGCGCCCGCACGGCGTCGGAAACCGAGGGCTGCGGCAGCCCGAGCGCGCGCGCCGCGCGACCGAAGCCGCCGTGATCGATCACGGCGACGAAGTACTCCAGCTGCCGAAGCTCCATCGGCGGAGTCTGACACCGGCGGGCGCGGCGCGCATGCGCCCCCGGTCAGGCTCCCAGCGCGGCGGCCTCCGCGGCCAGCTTCTCCACCGTCGCGAAGTCCTTGGCCGCCAACAGCTTCGCGGGCGTCAGCCACGAACCGCCGATGCAGCCGACGTTCGGCAGTGCCAGGTACGTCGGCGCCGAGTCCACCGTGATCCCGCCAGTCGGGCAGAACCGCAGGTCGGGCAGCGGGCCGCCGAGCGACTTCAGGAAAGCCGCGCCGCCGCTGGCCTCCGCCGGGAAGAACTTCAGCGCCGTCAGACCGCGTTCGGCCAGCCGCATGGCTTCGGACACTGTCGCCGCGCCGGGCAGGAAGGGCAGGTTCGTGGCGAAGCAGGCGTCCAGGATCGCGTCGGTGCACCCCGGCGTGACCAGGAACTTCGCGCCCATGTCGGCGGCCTGCGCGGCCTGCGCCGGCGACGTGACGGTGCCCGCGCCCACGACGATGCCGGGCACCTGTTCGGCCACGCGCTCGATGGCGGCCAGTGCGACCGGCGTGCGCAGCGTCAGCTCGATCACCCCGATTCCGCCGGCGAGCAACGCGCGCGCGGTGGGCACGGCGTCGTCGACGTCGTCGATCACGACGACGGGCATGACGGGGGACAGGGCGAGCAGGTCCGAGCCCGTGGTCACTGACCGACCTCCAAGGTGTGCGAAGTGTTCACTGCGGCTTCGAGTGTGCCCCGCCCGGCGGACGTGGCGCGGAGCAGGTCCAGCTCGGCCGTGAAGACGCTCGCGCCCTGGTCCGCGGGACCGACCGCGCGCCGCAGCGCGCCGAACAGCTCCCGGCCGGTGCCCTCGGGCTCGCCCGTCGGCGCGTCGAGCAGCTCGCGGCGCGCGAACTCGTCGGCGTCGACCAGCACGTCGAGCGTGCCGGTGCGGGCGTCGAAGCGCACGACGTCACCGTCGTGGATCCGCGCGATCGGCCCGCCGACCGCGGCTTCCGGCGTGACCTGGATGGCCGCGGGGATCTTGCCCGACGCGCCCGACATGCGTCCGTCGGTGAGCAGCGCGACCTGGAACCCGCGGTCCATCAGCACCCCGAGCGCCGGCGTGAGGCCGTGCAGCTCCGGCATCCCGTTGGCCTGCGGGCCCTGCTGACGCAGCACCACCACGACGTCCCGGTCGAGCTCACCGGCCTCGAACGCGATCTTGAACGCTTCCTGCGACGTGAACACCCGCGCCGGCGCCTGCACCACGCGGTGCTCCGGCGCCACCGCCGACACCTTCGTCACGGCCCGGCCCAGGTTGCCGGCCACCATGCGCAGCCCGCCGTCCGGCGCGAACGGCCGCCAGACCGGCCGCAGCACGTCTTCGTCGAGGCTGCGCGTGGGCACGTCACGCCACACCAGCTCGCCGTCGGACAGGATCGGCTCCTGCGTGTAGCGGCGCAGCCCGAACCCGGCGACGGTGTGCACGTCCTCGTGCAGCAACCCGGCGTCGAGCAGCGTGCCGACGAGGAACTGGATGCCGCCGGCGGCGTGGAAGTGGTTGATGTCCGCGCTGCCGTTCGGGTACACGCGCGCCAGCAGCGGCACGACGGCCGAGAGGTCCGAGAAGTCGTCCCAGGTCAGCTGGATGCCCGCCGCCGCGGCGATCGCGACGAGGTGCATCGTGTGGTTGGTCGAACCGCCCGTGGCGAGCAGCGCGACGATGCCGTTCACGAACGCTTTTTCGTCCAGCACCCGGGAAATCGGCGTGTACTCGGCCCCACGCGACAGCTCGACGACGCGCCGGCCGGCCTCTTCGGTCAGCGCCTGGCGCAGCGGCGTGTTCGGCGGCACGAAGCTCGCACCCGGCAGGTGCAGGCCCATCACCTCCACGACCATCTGGTTCGAGTTGGCGGTGCCGTAGAACGTGCACGTGCCCGCCGAGTGGTACGACGCCGCCTCGGCGTCCAGCAGATCCTCGCGCGTGGCGCGGCCCTCGGCGTAGAGCTGGCGCACTCGGGCTTTTTCCTTGTTGGGCAAGCCGGAGTTCATCGGCCCGGCCGGCACCAGGATCGCCGGCAGGTGCCCGAACGACAGGGCGCCGATCAGCAGGCCGGGCACGATCTTGTCGCACACGCCCAGCAGCAGGGAGGCGTCGAACAGGTCGTGGGACAGCGCGATCGCCGTCGCCATCGCGATCACCTCGCGGCTGAACAGCGAGAGCTCCATGCCCGCCCGGCCCTGCGTGATGCCGTCGCACATCGCGGGCACGCCGCCCGCGAACTGCGCGACGCCGCCCGCCGCGCGCACGGACTTCTTGAGCCACGCCGGGTACTCCTGCATCGGCTGGTGCGCCGAGAGCAGATCGTTGTACGACGACACGATCGCGACCCCGGGCGCCCGCAGTTCGCGCAGCGCCGCCTTGTCCACGCCGTCCATGGCGGCGAACCCGTGTGCGAGGTTGCTGCACGCGAGGCCGCGGCGCACCGGGCCCTCTTCGTGCGCCGCGGCGCTGCGCGCGAGGTGCGCCGCCCGCGTCCGCGCACTGCGCGCCGCGACGCGGGCGGTGACCTCGGCGACGACCGGATGTGTGCTGCCCATGGCCGGCTCCCTGCTGTGGTGGGGGGTCCGCTGGACGGCAGCTCTGGCGTCTCGGGAACGTGACGGCCACCACGGTAGCCGGTGTGGGCCGGGTTATCAAAATCGATTCAGAAAAAGTTCACGTCGTCCAGGTGACGGGCAGCGAGTGGACTCCGTAGATGTTCATGTCCGTGCGCAGCGGCACCTCGCCGGCGGGGACGGCCAGCTCGAGCGTCGGGAACCGGCGGAACAGCGCCGCGAACCCGGCGCGCATCTCGATGCGGGCGAGCTGCTGGCCGAGGCACTGGTGCACCCCGTGGCCGAACCCCAGCTGCCCCCGCGCGCCGCGGCGGATGTCGAGGGCGTCGGCGTTCTCGAACTTCCGCGGGTCGCGGTTGGCGGCCAGCGTGGAGACCACGACGGTCGAGCCCGCCGGGATCGTCTCGCCGCCGAGCTCGAGGTCCTCGGTGGCGTAGCGGAAGTTGATGTCCACCACGGACAGGTACCGCATCAGCTCCTCGACGGCCCCGGGCAGCAGCTCCGGGTCGGCGCGCAGCTCGGCCAGCTGGTCCGGGTGCTCCAGCAGCGCGAACGTGCCGAGCGCCAGCATGTTCGCCGTCGTCTCGTGCCCGGCGAGCAGCAGCAGGAACGCGATGCCGGTGAGCTCCTCGATGCTGAGGTCGTCCTGGCGCGCGAGGTCCGAGAGGATGTCTTCGCCCGGCTCCGCGCGCTTGCCCGCGACCAGGCCGCCCAGGTACGTGGTGAGCGCACCGTAGGCCGCCATCTTCTCTTCCAGTTCCTGCTCCTTGACCAGGAACTTCGCCGAGTTGGCCTGGAACTCGGCCCGGTCCTCGTACGGCACGCCCAGCAGCTCGCAGATCACCAGCGAGGGCACCGGCAACGCGAACTCCTTGACGAGGTCCACGGTCGGTCCCTGCTGGGCCATCGCGTCCAGCTGCCGCTCCACCACCTCGGCGATGTGGTCCTCCAGCTGCTTCATCCGCCTCACCGTGAACGCCCCCGTCAGCTTCCGCCGCAGCCGCGTGTGATCCGGTGGATCCATCGCGATGAACAACCCGGGCACCTGCGGCGACGGCTCCGTGGCGACCGGCATCCCGGGCGTCTCGTAGGGCACGTGCATCACCCCGAGGTCCTGCCGCGAACTGAATCGCGTGTCGGCCAGCAGCTGCCGCACCTCGTCGTACCCGGTGACCAGCCACCCCTCGTGCCCGTCCGGGAAGAGCATCGGGCTCACCGGTCGCGCGTCGCGCAACCGCGAGATGTCCCGGGGTGGATCGAAGGGCCCCGCGTCGCGCTCCATGGGCAACCCCTGCGGGACGGACACCGTGTGGCTCATGGGATTTCCTTTCGTGGTGGCTCGTTGCGAACCACTGTGGCGGGGGTGCCTGACACGGGGCTGATACCGCTCTGACACCGATTTCCTCGGCCACGAAGACGGCTCGACGCCGGGTCTTCACGACGCTGGGTACCTGCTGAAGGACCCACGGGTTCGCCTCGCGCTTCCGACCCGTCGTCTTTCCCCTGACCAGGCCTCTCACCGCGCACCGGCGGCCCGCTCGTCACGACACCGCTTCCCAGGGCTCGACTCCCATGGTCAACAGGCCATACGCTGTGGAATGTGCTACTTGTCACATAGCACAACGCGAGGCAGAGTCATCCGTGACGAACTGATCGTCACCCCGGCTCCTGTCAGCCCCACCGAACAGGGAGGCTCCCGATGTCCACCACAGAGCTCGCCGAACTGCGGCGCACCATCGGCCAGTTGCGGCAGTGCGTGGGCGCCCTGCGCTCTCGGTACGGCGACGCGTCCGCCGTGCGCCGGCTGGCCAACGATGTCGAGCGCCTCGACATCGACACCGCGGAGCTGGACGGCCACCCGCAGGCCGTGCCGGCGCAGGCGAAACCCGTGGACCGCGTGCCCGTCCCGGACACCCCCTACGATCCGGCGCTCTGGCACGGCGCCGACGACGAGGGTGTTGGCGGCTACAAGCGCGACCAGCGGTGAGCGCCCCCGCTGACAACGACGTCAGCCGGGCCGCCACCGGCGTCCGCTCTCCGGGGCGGGCGCTGTTGGCCGACCGGACGTTGCGCACCGACCGGTGGTGGCTGCAACCCCTGCTCACGGTGCTGGGGCTGGCCACGTTCATCGTCTACGCGACCGTTCGGGCCTTCGTGCGCACTGCGTACTGGGTGCCCGACTACCACTACCTGACGCCGTTCTACTCGCCCTGCGTCTCCACGTCCTGCGTCGAAGGCTCGAGCCACTTCGGGCACTGGTTCGGCGACTTCCCGAGCTGGATCCCGCTCGGGGCGCTGGTGCTGCCGTTCCTGCTCGGCTTCCGCCTGACCTGCTACTACTACCGCAAGGCGTACTACCGCTCGGTCTGGTTCTCGCCCCCCGCCTGCGCGGTGGCCGAGCCGCACGCGAAGTACAGCGGCGAGACGAAACTGCCGCTGATCATCCAGAACGTGCACCGCTACTTCTTCTACGTCGCGGTGATCGTCTCGCTCGTCAACACCTACGACGCCGTGGTCGCGTTCCAGAGCCCCAGCGGGTTCGGGTTCGGGCTGGGCAACATCATCATCGTCGTGAACGTGGTGCTGCTCTGGGCGTACACGCTCTCCTGCCACTCGTGCCGGCACGTCACCGGCGGCAGGCTGAAGCACTTCTCGAAACACCCGGTGCGCTACTGGGTGTGGACGCAGGTCTCGAAGCTCAACACCCGGCACATGGCCCTCGCGTGGACCACGCTCGGCACGCTCGTGCTGACCGACCTCTACGTGATGCTCGTGGCGAGCGGTGCCATCGCGGATCTGCGTTTCGTCGGCTAGCGTCGGCACCCTCATCTCCGGCAGTACTTCAAGACAACGGCGTCCCAGCTGGCGAGGTGGCTCTTTTCATGACCGAGGTCGAACGGCACAGCTACGACGTGGTGGTGATCGGTGCCGGAGGCGCCGGTCTGCGCGCGGTGATCGAGGCCCGCGAACGCGGTTTCAGCGTCGCGGTGGTGTGCAAGTCCCTGTTCGGCAAGGCCCACACCGTGATGGCCGAAGGCGGCTGCGCGGCGTCGATGGGCAACGCGAACCCGAACGACAACTGGCAGGTGCACTTCCGCGACACCATGCGCGGCGGCAAGTTCCTCAACAACTGGCGCATGGCCGAACTGCACGCCAAGGAAGCCCCCGACCGCGTGTGGGAGCTGGAAACCTACGGCGCGCTGTTCGACCGCACGGCCGACGGCCGCATCAGCCAGCGCAACTTCGGCGGCCACACCTACCCGCGGCTCGCGCACGTCGGCGACCGCACGGGGCTCGAGCTGATCCGCACGATGCAGCAGAAGATCGTTTCGCTGCAACAGGAAGACTTCGCGGAGTACGGCGACTACGAGGCACGGATCAAGGTCTTCGCCGAGTGTACCGTCACGGAACTGCTGCTGTCGGAGGGAAAGATCGCCGGCGCGTTCGGCTACTGGCGCGAGAGCGGGCGGTTCATCCTGTTCGACGCGCCCGCCGTGGTGCTCGCGACGGGCGGCATCGGCAAGTCGTTCAAGGTCACGTCGAACTCGTGGGAGTACACGGGCGACGGCCACGCGCTGGCCCTGCGCGCGGGCGCGAAGCTGATCAACATGGAGTTCGTGCAGTTCCACCCGACGGGCATGGTGTGGCCGCCGAGTGTGAAGGGCATCCTCGTCACCGAGGGCGTTCGTGGTGACGGCGGTGTGCTCAAGAACTCCGAGGACAAGCGCTTCATGTTCGAGTACGTGCCCGACGTGTTCAAGGGCCAGTACGCGGACAGCGAGGACGAGGCCGACCGCTGGTACGCCGACGCGGACAACAACCGCCGCACGCCCGATCTGCTGCCGCGCGACGAGGTGGCGCGCGCCATCAACTCCGAGGTCAAGGACGGCCGCGGCTCGCCGCACGGCGGCGTGTACCTCGACATCGCGAGCCGCCTACCCGCCGAGGAGATCCGGCGCCGGCTGCCGTCGATGTACCACCAGTTCAAGGAACTGGCCGACGTCGACATCACCAAGGAGGCCATGGAGGTCGGCCCGACCTGCCACTACGTGATGGGCGGCATCGAGGTCGACCCCGACACGGGCGCGGCGAGCGTGCCCGGCCTGTTCGCGGCGGGGGAGTGCTCCGGCGGCATGCACGGCTCCAACCGGCTCGGCGGCAACTCGCTGTCCGATCTGCTGGTGTTCGGCCGCCGCGCGGGCCTGGGCGCCGCGTCCTATGTGGATGGGCTGGGCGACTCGCGGCCCGCCGTCGCCGAGTCCGATGTGGACGCCGCGGCGAAGATGGCGCTGGCGCCCTTCGACCCGCCGGCCCAGGGCGTGGCGGAGAACCCGTACACGCTGCACACGGAGCTGCAGCAGTCGATGAACGACCTCGTGGGCATCATCCGCAAGGCCGACGAGATCCGGCAGGCACTCGAGAAGCTCGGCGAGATCCGGCAGCGGATGGCGCAGGTGACCGTGGAGGGCCACCGGCAGTTCAACCCCGGCTGGCACCTCGCCGTGGACCTGCGCAACATGCTGCTGGTCAGTGAATGCGTCGCCCAGGCCGCGCTGCTGCGCACCGAAAGCCGCGGCGGCCACACGCGCGACGACTACCCCAGCATGGACGCCGACTGGCGGCACAAACTCCTGGTGTGCTCGGCCAAGGCGGGGGACAATCCCGTGGTACCGGATGTCGACGTCGTGGAGAAGGAGCAGATCCCGCTCCGGGAGGACCTGCTCGAGCTGTTCGAGCTCGACGAGCTCGGCAAGTACTTCACCGACTCCGAGCTGGAGCACCACTCCGGGAGGAACGCGTGAGCTACAAAGCCAGTTTCCGGGTGTGGCGCGGCGACGAGACCGGCGGCGAGCTGCAGGACTTCAAGGTCGAGGTCAACGAGGGTGAGGTCGTCCTCGACATCATCCACCGCCTGCAGGCCACGCAGGCCTCGGACCTCGCCGTGCGCTGGAACTGCAAAGCGGGCAAGTGCGGCTCCTGCTCGGCCGAGGTCAACGGCAAGCCGCGCCTGATGTGCATGACGCGCATGTCCACCTTCACCGAGGACGAGGTCATCACGGTCACGCCGATGCGCACGTTCCCCGTGATCCGCGACCTCGTCACCGACGTGTCCTTCAACTACACGAAGGCCCGCGAGATCCGGTCGTTCACCCCGCCCGCGGACCTGAAGCCGGGCGAGTACCGCATGAAGCAGGTCGACGTCGAGCGCTCGCAGGAGTTCCGCAAGTGCATCGAGTGCTTCCTGTGCCAGAACACCTGCCACGTGGTGCGCGACCACGAGGAGAACAAGGAGTCCTTCGCCGGTCCGCGGTACCTGATGCGGATCGCGGAGCTGGAAATGCACCCGCTGGACGTGGCCGATCGCCGGGATGCCGCGCAGGAGGAGCACGGGCTCGGGTACTGCAACATCACGAAGTGCTGCAGTGAGGTGTGCCCGGAAGGCATCCACATCACCGACAACGCGCTGATTCCGATGAAGGAACGGGTTGCCGATCGAAAGTACGATCCGATCGTGTGGCTGGGAAACAAACTTTTCCGTAGGTGACGAACTGCGCCTGCGCCTTCAATGCCGTGGCGGAGGCGCAGTGCGTTCGCCGGCGTGCCGGCCGCGGTGGAACTCGGCGCCTGAGCACCGAGTCCCGCCGCACGCCGGTCAGATCGAGTACGTGACGTTCGCGACCGGGCTGTTGCGGGCCTGCACGCGAACCTCCACGTTGGACGCCGTGTTGGCCGGCCACTTGATGGTGCCCGTGCCCATGGTGCCGCAGCTCACGGACTGCCACGGGTCGGGGTTGCGGGCCTTGCCCATGCGGGCCTGGACGCATGCCGTCTGGTTCGTGCTCGCCTGCACGTTCCAGGTGATGCGCAGCTTGCCGCTCCAGCCGCCGGCCGGGCTGGTGTAGGAGCATTCCTTCGAGACCGGGCCCCACTTCATCAGGAAGCCCGAGCTGCGGCTCTTGCACGACGCCAGCACGCTCGCCGAATCCGGAGCGGCGGAGGCCGGCGCCGTCGCGAAGGTGGCGGTGGCCAGGCTCGCCGCGGCGAAAGCGGCGACGACGGCCGTGATGCGGGCGCGTTTGGGCGCACGGATTTCACTCATGTACTTCACTCTTTCCCCAGTTCTTTTCAGTTCTCACCAGTTCTCCCCAGTCGCCGTTCATGATCAACGGCTTGGCTCGAGTATTGCAGCGAATCGTCGGAAATGCACGTCCTGCCTGAAAAAAGCGCGTGACCAGGCAAGATGTGGATCTTCCGAAAATGGTTCGGATTCTCTTGATGATTCGTTAAGGTCAGTGGCGTGCTCATCAAAAACGTCCGGGTTTTCCACCCCGATTCCGGTGCCACCGAAGCTGCGAACGTGCTCGTCGAGGATCGGCGAATCACTGCGGTGGGGTCTGATGTGGACGGTCCGGATCCGTTGGATGGCAACGGCGGACTGCTCCTTCCCGGCCTGATCGACTGCCACGTCCACGTCGCTTTCCCCGGCGGCGAAGGACTTTCTCGCAGCGCGAGGATCCTCGAAGCCGTCGCCACACTCAGCCGCTTGTCGGCGAGAGGCATCACGACCGTCCGCGACGCCTGGGGTGCCGACGCCGGGTTCAAACACGCCCTCGCCGAGGGCTGGATCACCGGCCCCGACCTGCTCGTCAGCCTGCGCCAGCTCTCGCCCACGGGTGGACTCGGCGACTGGTGGGACGCGGACACCGGCCGCTTCGATCGCCTCGCCGACCCCGCCCTGCCCGATGCCGTGTTCGACGGCCCGGGCCAGGCCCGCGCGGCCGTGCGGCCGTGCGGCGGATGGTGCGCGCGGGCGCCGACTGGGTCAAGCTCGGCGCGAGCGGTGCTCTCGCCCACCTCGGCGAGCGCCGGGACATCCGTCCGACCGACGACGAGCTCGGCGCCGTCACCGACGAGGCCCGCCGCGCCGGCCGCGATGTGATGGCCCACGCCCACACCGCCGAAGCCGCCGCAGCCGCCGCGCGCGCCGGCGTGCGCAGCATCGAACACGGCGTGTTCCTCGACGAACACTCGGTGTCCGCGATGGTGGCACGTGGCTGCTGGTATGTCCCCACGCTCGCACCCATCCCCGCGGAACACCGCGAGTCACATCGCCGCTCGCTGGCCCTGGCGCGCGAAGCCGGCGTCCCGATCGCCGCCGGCTCGGACCTCGCGCCGCGGCCCCATGTCGATTTACTGACCGAGCTACGCCTGGTCGCCACGGCGGGCCTCGGTGCCGCCGGCGCCCTGCGCGCCGCCACGAGCGAAGCCGCCCGCCTGCTGCGCCTCGACGACCGCGGCCGGATCGCGCCGGGGCTGCGGGCGGATCTGGTGCCGCTGCAGGGGTCCGAGGTCGACGTCACCGACCTGGAGGGCCGCATCCGTGCCGTCTGGCAGGCCGGACGTCGAGTCCGCCGCTGAAACCCCTCGCCGCCCGGCCGTCGCACGCGACACACTCGCCGCTGTGGACTTCCTGCCCGGCCTCGACCTCGCCCGCCGCTTCCACGACGAAGCCGTGCGCCCGATCCTCGAACGGCGCGGCGTCACCTACTCCGCCGCACTCCTCGGGCGGGGCTCCGATGTCCTCGGCTTCGACACCGAACGCTCCACCGACCACGACTGGGGTCCCCGCCTGCAAGTCTTCGTCACCGAGCCGGACGGGCTCGACGAACTGCTCTCCCACGAGTTGCCGCGCGAGTTCCTCGGCCACTCCGCGAACTTCGCCGACAACGAAGGCGATCCGACAACCCGCATGGTGCCCACGGACGGCCCCGTCCGGCACGCGGTCGAGATCGCCGACGTCGATCGCTTCTTCGGGGCGTACCTCGGCTTCGTGCCGCTGCCGCCGATCTCCCGCGCCGACTGGCTCGCGACCCCGACCCAGACCCTCGCGGAGCTGACCGGCGGCGCCGTTTTCCACGACGGACTCGGACGGCTGGAACCGGTGCGCGCCGGGCTGTCCTTGGGACAACGTCCATGGACATCACAACTAGGGACGGCGCGCGGTCAGCATCGGAGACGGCCCGCCGACCTCCAGACCGGCGTCCGAGAGAGCCGCTTCCCACGACGAAGAACTGCCCTCGAACCGCGAAAGAACGAGCAACCCGCCGCTGCGCAAGTTCGCCGCCAGACGGGAGACCAGCGGGTCGGGCGGACCCGTGACACCCAAGGCGATCACCACGTCGAAGTCACCGATCACCGGCAGCTTCAGCGGCTCGTGCACCTCGTAGGAGATGCCCAGCGGGTCGCGTTCCTCCTGACGCTGGGCCGACGCGATCAACGCGCGGTCCGCATCGACGCCGACCACGCGGGAAGCGCCGGCCGAGCGGACCAGCCGGGTGTGCACACCGGTGCCGCTGCCCACCACCAGGACCCAGCGGCCGGCCAGGGGACCGACGGCCGCGAGCACGGCGTCGGTCTCGGCCGGTTCGGAAGGTTCGGACACGAGCGGGCTCCTGCCGGGCGGCGGCTGCCCTTCGACGCTAATCCGCGGCCCGGCACTTCGACAGGTGCATCCGGAGCAGCGCACGAAAAAGGCCCCCGCCCAGCTGGGCGAGGGCCTTTCCGAAAGCGCCCGTCAGCGGACGAACGGCCCGGGCTGGCCCATGGCGTTGCCGAGCATGACCTGTTCCGCCTTGTTGTCGACGGGTTCGATGTGCTTCTTGCTCCGCCGGTTGCGCTTTTCGACCCACGTCGCGAGCAGTGTCAGCAGCAGGCACATCACGATGTAGATGCCGGCCGCCACGATGGTCGAGGGCACGATCGGCCGCCCGAACGCACCCTGCGAGCCGATGTAGCGCGCGTAGTACAGCAGTTCGGGGTACGTCACGAGGAACCCGAGCGCGGTGTCCTTCAGCAGCACCACGAGCTGGCTGATGATCGTCGGCAGCATCGCCCGGATCGCCTGCGGCAGCAGCACCGTGAACATGACCTGCGTCTTGCGCATGCCCAGCGCGTACGCCGCTTCGGACTGGCCCTTGGGCAGGGCGTTGATGCCGGCGCGGAAGATCTCCGCGAGCACGGAACCGTTGTACAGCGTCAGGCCCAGCACCACGGCGAACAGCGGCGAGGTGTCGATGCCGAGCGTCGGCAGGCCGTAGTAGAAGAGGAACATCAGGATCAGCAGCGGGATCGCGCGGAAGAACTCCACGATGAACGCCGAGATCCCGCGGACCCACGTGTGCTCGGACAGCCGCCCGGCGGCGAAGACGGCGCCGAAGATCAGTGCGAACACCGCACCGAGCGCGAAGGCCTCCAGCGTGGCGACCACGGCGTCGGCGAGGTCCGACTGCACCTGCGAGTACTCGAGCCAAGCCCACTTCTGCGGCGCGAACTGACCGCTCTGGGCGAAGCTGTACACGACGAACGCGATCAGCGCGACGATCACGAGGACGCCGATCACGGCGTAGACCCGGTGCCGCACCCGCGACTTGGGGCCGGGAAGGTCGAACAGGACGCTGCTCATCGGGCCACGCTCCAGCGCTTCTCCAGGCTGCGCTGCAGGAACGACAGCACGGCGACGAGGATGATGAACCCGAGCGCCACCCACAGGAGGGCGATCAGCTGGTCGTCGCCGCGCTCGGAGATGTACTGGCGGATCGCGCCGGCCTCGGCGACGGAGAACCCGCCGGCGATCGTGCTGTTCTTGAGCAGCGCGATGAGGGTGCTGATCAGGGGCGGGACCACGGACCGCAGCGCTTGCGGCAGCACGACCTGGCCGAGGATCTGGCCGAAGGTGAGGCCAAGCGCGCGACCGGCCTCGGCCTGGCCGACCGGCACGGTGTTGATGCCCGAGCGCACGACCTCGCAGATGAACGCCGAGGTGTAGACCGTCAGCGCCACGACCGCGGCCGTGAAGTAGTCGATCCGGACGATGTCGAGCAGCGGGTAGGCGAACACGAAGAACGCGAACACCAGCGTGAGCGGCGTGTTGCGCACGATGGTGACGTAGACCGTGCCGATCGCGCGGAACACCGGAACCGGGCTCACCCGCAGCATCGCCAGGATCGTGCCGAACACGAGGCTGCCGACGGCCGAGATGAGGAACAGTTCGATCGTGCGCAGGAAGAACGGACCGTAGAGGTCCAGATTGTCGAGCAGGACGTCCATGGAGCCTTCCCCGCGTCCGTGGGCCGGAAGATTTCGTGGAACGGCCGGTGGACGGGATTCCCGTCCACCGGCCGTGGAGTCACATCAGTAGCGCTGGATGGTCGGCTTCGTCGCGGTCGCGCCGGACTGGCCGAGGGTGGCGTCGTAGATCTTCTGCCAGGTGCCGTCGTCGAGGCTGGCCTGCAGGAGGTCGTCCATCTTCGTGCGCAGCACCTTGTCGTCCTTGTTCAGGCCGATGCCGTAGGGCTCCTGCGAGAACGGCTTGCCGACGACCTTCAGGTTGTCCTTGTCCTGCGAGGCGTAGCCCTTGAGGATCGCGTCGTCCGTGGTGACGGCGTCGACCTCCTTGGTCAGCAGCTTGTCCACGCACTGCGAGTACTTCTGGAACTCGACGATGTTGCCCGGCTCGGTCAGGCCCTGGTCGCGCACGCGCTGGATCGGGGTCGACCCGGTCACGGAGCAGACCTTCTTGCCCTTCAGCGTTTCCGGCCCGGTGATCGAGTTGTCGTCCGCGCGCACCAGCAGGTCCTGGCCGGCCTGGAAGTACGGCCCGGCGAAGGAGACCAGCTGCTTGCGCTTGTCGGTGATCGTGTAGGTGCCGACGTAGTAGTCGACCTGGCCGTTGGCGATGGCCTGCTCACGCGCGGCCGAGTCGACCGTGGTGAACTTGATCTTGTCCGGGGCGATGCCGAGACCGGCCGCCACCATCCGGGCGATCTCGATGTCGAAGCCCTCGAACTTGCCCGTCGTCGGGTCCTTCTGGCCGAGGCCCGGCTGGTCGTCCTTGACGCCGACGGTGACCGTCCCGGCCGACTTGATCTTCGTGAAGACCGGCGAGCCGGCCAGGTCGACGTTCTGCGCCACGGTGTAGGTCGGCAGGGCCGCCGTATTCGCGCCGCTGGCTTCGCCACCGGGGCTCGCGGGCGTGCCTTCCTTGCCGCAGGCCGTGAGCAGCAGGCCGCCGGCGAGCAGGCCCACCGCGAGGGTGCGGATCCTCATTGACTTCTCCTGTATCTGTCGTCGGATGGCTCGTCGGAAGCCACCGGGTACGGCAGGGGTGCCGAGGGAAACTGGGTCGTGCTCAGTGCGTCAGGATCTTGCCGAGGAAGTCCTTCGCCCGGTCGCTCTTCGGCTTGGTGAAGAACTCGTCCGGCGTCGTGTCCTCGACGATCTCGCCGTCGGACATGAAGATCACCCGATCGGCTGCCCGGCGGGCGAAGCCCATTTCGTGGGTGACGACGAGCATGGTCATGCCGTCCTTGGCGAGGCCGGTCATCACGTCGAGCACCTCCTGGACCATTTCCGGGTCCAGTGCCGAGGTCGGCTCGTCGAACAGCATCACCTTGGGGCGCATCGCGAGTGCCCGGGCGATGGCGACGCGTTGCTGCTGTCCGCCCGAGAGCTGGGCGGGGTACTTTTCCGCCTGGTTCGCGATGCCGACGCGGTCGAGCAGTTCCATCGCGGTCTTGCGCGCGTCGGCCGAGGAGGCCTTGCGGACCTTCACCGGCGCGAGCATCACGTTCTCGAGGATCGTTTTGTGCGCGAACAGGTTGAACGACTGGAAGACCATGCCGACGTCCGCGCGCAGTGCCGCGAGCGCCTTTCCCTCGGCGGGCAGCGGCACGCCGTCCACGGCGATCTCGCCCGAGTTGATCGGCTCCAGCCGGTTGATGGCGCGGCACAGCGTCGACTTGCCCGAACCCGACGGCCCGAGCACCACCACGACCTGGCCGCGGGGCACCTCGAGGGTGATCTCCTTCAGCACGTGCAGGTCGCCGAAGAACTTGTTCACGGCGGTCGCCTCGATCATCGGCGCCGCCACCTCCGCGGTCATCTGGCCTCCAGAGCTCCTTCACCACCGGGATCCGGGGGACCGGGTCCCCGTCGATGGCGGAAACCTACTCCGGTCGGACCCTTTGTAAAGGCGGCTTGAGCAATACTTAGGGTTTCAAAAACGTATCGGCTTTCGGGGCCTCCCGAGCAGCTCGGCGCCCTTCGCTGCTGCTCAGCCTAGCCGCGGACGGCCATCGGATTCACCTCACACTGCCCGATGGGGTCACCGACGGTGATTGAACGTGTCCTGTCGTGGTTGCGGATGGGTGCCCCTTGGAGTTCCCCGCTACCGTGGGCGGGATCACCGGGGGAGGCGAGCGGTGCGGGTGCTGCTGGTTGAGGACGACGACCGGGTCGCGGGCGCCCTCGTGCCCGCGCTGACGCGGCGTGGTCTGGAGATGCAACGGCTGCCGTCGGGCGCCGGCGTGCTGGATCGCGTGCACGACGTGGACGTGGTGCTGCTCGACCTCGGGCTGCCCGACATCGACGGCGTGGTGCTGTGCCGCCGGATCCGGGCCGTCAGCGACGTCGCCGTGATCGTGGTGTCGGCGCGGGGCGAGGTGGACGACCGCGTGCAGGGCCTGCGCGCCGGCGCCGACGACTACCTCGTGAAGCCCTACGACGTCGAGGAGCTGCTGGCGCGCGTCGAAGCCGTGCGGCGCCGCCGCGGCGAACGCACCGACGGGCACGTGCCGAAGATCGAGGTCGGCGACGTGACCATCGACCTCGCACGCCACGAGGTGCTCGTGGCCGGCGAGCCGATTGCCTTGTCCCGCAAGGAGTTCCAGGTGCTCGCGCTCGTCGCGGGTGCGCGTGGTTCGGTGTGCTCGCGCGAGCACGTGCTCACCGAGGTGTGGGGGCACCGCGGGGCGGCGGAGAGCCGGTCGCTCGACGTGCACGTGGCCACGCTGCGCACGAAGCTGGGGCGCCCCGCGCTGATCGAGACCGTCCGCGGCGTCGGGTACCGCCTCGGCGGCGGGCGGGGCTGAGCGGTGCGCGTCCGCCTCCAGGGGATCGTGGTCACGCTCGTCGCGCTGCTCGTGTTCGGGCTCGGCATCCCCCTGGCGCTGACGATGGCCAACAGCCTTCAGCAGAACCTCTTCCTCGACCGGTTGACGGACACCGCGCGGTTCGCCTCGCTCGCGCAGCGGCCGCTGATCGACAACCGCCCCCCGCTGCTGGAACCGGAGCTGCGCCGCTACACCGAGGTGTACGGCGTGAAGGTCGTGGTGGTGAACCAGGACGGCGTCGCGGTGCTCAGCTCGCTCGGCGGCACCGACGCGGCGCGCATCGACCGCACGGCCATCGCGGCACCGGTCAACGAGGCACTCGCCGGGCGCCACCCGGAACCGGGCCCGCTGCTCATGCCGTGGTCGACGGCGCCGTTGGTGCTGGCCGAGCCGATCCTCATCGACGGCGAGGTGCGCGGAGTCGTCATCACGGAGTCCTCGACCGACCACGTGCGCACGCGGCTGCTGTGGCAGTGGCTGGTGCTCGCCGCGGGCGCGGTGATCGCGTTCGGGCTGGCGCTGCTCGTCGCGATCCCGGTGGTGCGCTGGACGCTGCGGCCCGTGCGCCGGCTCGACGAGGCCACGGGCGCGCTGGTGGCGGCCGTGGTCAGCGGCCGCGAGGCCGAGCCGGTGGGGGAGAGCGGCGGGCCGCCGGAGCTGCGCAAGCTGGGGCGCTCGTTCGACCGCATGGCGGCGAGCGTGTCGGAGGCGCTGGCGGCGCAGCGTGCGTTCGTCGCCGACGCGTCGCACCAGCTGCGCAACCCGCTCACGGCGTTGAAGCTGCGGCTGGGCAACCTCGAAGGACACGTGGACGACGAGACCGCGGCCGCCGACCTCGACGCCGCGCGCGTGGACGCGAGCCGGCTCAACCAGATCCTCGACGAGCTGCTGTCGATGGCCCGCGCCGAGTCGGCGGGTGGCGAGCTCGTGGCCGAAGACCTCGGCGCGGTGGTGGCCGACCGCGTCACCGACTGGAGCGTGGTGGGCGCCGCGCGTGACGTCGCCCTGGAAACCGACACCGACGTCGACGGCGCCCGCGTGCTGCTGCCGCCGCGCGGGCTCGAGGTGATCCTCGACGCGCTGATCGACAACGCCCTGAAGTTCACCGGCGCGGGCACCTCCGTGCACGTCTCGGCCGCGCGCGACGGGGACGGCGTCGTCACCCTCGCCGTCCGCGACCACGGCCCCGGCCTGCGCGAGGACGAGCTGGAACGCGCTGTGGACCGCTTCTGGCGCAGCAGCGCGCACCAGAACGTGCCCGGTTCGGGCCTGGGCCTGGCGATCGTGCGCGAGATCGTCCGCCACTCCGGCGGCGACATGCGCCTTTCGCTGCCCGACGGTGGCGGGCTGCGGATCGAGCTGGACCTGCGGGTCGCTAGATCTTGAGGCTCCGGTAGTAGTTCAGTGCCCCGGCGTGCAGCGGCAGGGGCTCGGTCTCGATGCCCGGGTGGACGTCGATCGACAGCGCCGCGCGGTTGGCTCTCGCGAGGGCGGGGCGGGCGTCGTAGAGGCCACGGGTGAGGGCTTCGGCGACCTCGGGGCTCATCTTCGCGGGGACGACGAGGAAGTTGGGCACCACGAGGGTGGTGACCGGCCCGGCCTGGTTGTAGGTGCTGCCCGGGATGGTGGCCGTGCCGTAGACGGGGCTGTACTCCTGCATGCCGTCCATCAGGCTGGCCATGTCGAGCAGCCGCAGGCCGACCTTCTCCGTGTACTGCGTGATCAGCGGCGTCGGCAGGCCGCCGGACCAGAACAGGGCGTCGACCTGGTGGTTCTCGAGGGCTTTGAGGGAGTCTTCGAGGCCCAGCTGCCGCACGCTCACCTCGTTGCTCAACCCGGCGACGGTCAGCACCCGGTTGGCGATGTACTCCACGCCCGACTCCGGCGACCCGATCGCGATGCGGCCGCCCTTCAGCATCGACACCGACGTGTAGGGCGAGTCGGCGCGCACGACGATGTGCAGGTAGTCGTCGTGGATGCGCGCCAGCGCCGAGAGCTGCCCGGGGTGCTGCGCGCCGGCCTCAGCCGCGAGGTCGGCGGCGACGAACGCGACGTCGGCGCCCCCGGCGAGCACGCGGTTGAGGTTGTCGCGCGACCCCTGCGTCGCCATGACCTCCGGCTTGTCGATCTCCAGGTCGCCCGCCCACGCGGTGGCCAGCGGCTGCGCGAGGTTGTTGTAGACCCCACCGACGGCGCCCGCCGCGATCCGCAGGTGCAGGCCTTCGAAGCTCGGTCCGCACGCGGCGGCCAGCCCCGCCACGAGCACCGCGGCGAACACCGCCGCCTTCCGCCGCCACTTCATGGGGCCAGATCGTGCCAGAGTCACGTGCACTGCATCGTGAACCGGGCCGCTTCGAACCTCCCCGCCGCCAGATCGTCGGATCGGATGGCCCAGTAGATCGTGCCGACGTCGCCCCACATCATGTCCACGTCGTCGTCGCTGTCGAACTGGGCGAGCAGCACCCAGCGCGCCCCTTCCTCGGCCAGCGCGGGGTCGCGGTACCGGCCTTCGAGCGTCTCCACGGCGATCTCGGTCTCCGGTGCGTCCTGGATCGCGGCGCCGTAACCGCCGATCTGGTGCCGGACGGTCTGCTCGGTCTCGGCCCAGGCCAGCTCGCCGAACAGCCCTGGCCGGGCCGCTTTGATCAACGACAGGCCGTCGGGCGTGGTCGTGCTGTCCAGCAGCACGTGCCCGACGTCCGACGCCGACCCGACCAGGCGGGCGTACAGGTCGCGACGTGGGTACGCGAGGTGCTCGACGGGCGCCTTCCGCTCGGTGACCGGCGTGCCGGCCAGGACGAAGATCACCTGGTTGCTTTGGGGTTCGTCGTCGAATGCGGGCACGTCGTCGGCCTCGTCATACCGGCCGTCGACGTAGAAGAACAGCAGCGTGCCTTCTCCGGGCAGCGTGTCGAGCTCGCGGGGCAACCGCG
The DNA here is from genome assembly GCF_053602515.1 of Amycolatopsis sp. NPDC004368. Classification (NCBI taxonomy): domain Bacteria; kingdom Bacillati; phylum Actinomycetota; class Actinomycetes; order Pseudonocardiales; family Pseudonocardiaceae; genus Amycolatopsis; species Amycolatopsis sp. NPDC004368. The sequence continues at coordinate 196,934 of NZ_JBSGDT010000006.1, forward strand.
CCAGGTCGACGGACGCGATGAACGTGAGCGGCCCCGTTCGTCCGACGTCGGCCACGGCACGTCCTCCGGCAGCGCCGGGTCACCACCCAGCTGCCCCACCGGCGTCCCGTCGCCTTCCCGGACGAGGTGCACGGCGGGGCGCACCAGCCCCAGCCACGGGTCGAGGGCCTCGGCGGGCAGGTGCTCCCGCGCGATGGCCGTCAGTCGTTCTCTCCATGCGCTTTCTCTCCACGCGGTCACGAGAGCATCATCGCAGCGCGCACCGACAAAAACCGCGTCCCGGACGAGGGGCGCGAGATCCGGCCGGGCCCGCGAACAACCAGGTGGGCGGCGGCTTCACCCAGGTCGCCCGGGGTTACCCTGATGAACAATGACCGAGAATCGCAAGACCTTCCAGATCCGCACCTTCGGCTGCCAGATGAACGTGCACGACTCGGAACGGCTCGCCGGTCAGCTCGAGGAGGCCGGGTACGTCCCCGCGAGCGCGGAGGCGAAGCCGGACCTGGTCGTGTTCAACACCTGTGCCGTGAGGGAGAACGCGGACAACAAGCTGTACGGCACCCTCGGCCACCTGCGCCCCGACAAGGTGGCCAACCCGGACATGCAGATCGCCGTCGGCGGGTGCCTCGCGCAGAAGGACCGCGGGGAGATCGTGAAGCGCGCGCCGTGGGTCGACGTGGTGTTCGGGACGCACAACATCGGCTCGCTGCCGACGCTGCTGGAGCGCGCGCGGCACAACGCCGAGGCCGAGGTCGAGATCCTCGAGTCGCTCGAGACGTTTCCCTCGACGCTGCCCGCGCGACGCGAGTCGTCGTACGCGAGCTGGGTGTCGGTTTCGGTGGGGTGCAACAACACCTGCACGTTCTGCATCGTGCCGTCGTTGCGGGGCAAGGAACGCGACCGCCGCCCGGGCGAGATCCTCGCGGAGGTCGAGGCGCTCGTGGCCGAGGGCGTGCTGGAAGTGACGCTGCTGGGGCAGAACGTGAACTCCTACGGTGTCGAGTTCGGCGACAAGCTGGCGTTCGGCAAGCTGCTGCGCGCGACCGGCGGCATCAGCGGCCTGGAGCGCGTGCGGTTCACCTCGCCGCACCCCGCGGCGTTCACGTCCGACGTGATCGAGGCGATGGCCGAGACGCCGAACGTCTGCCACCAGCTGCACATGCCGCTGCAGTCCGGTTCGGACCGCGTGCTGCGCGAGATGCGGCGCTCGTACCGCTCCGCGCGGTACCTGAAGATCCTCGACGAGGTGCGCGCGGCGATGCCCGACGCGGCGATCACCACCGACATCATCGTCGGCTTCCCGGGCGAGACCGAGGAAGACTTCCAGGCCACGCTCGACGTGGTGCGCGAGGCGCGGTTCTCCAGCGCCTTCACGTTCCAGTACTCGAAGCGCCCCGGCACACCGGCCGCGACCATGGCCGACCAGCTGCCGAAGGAGGTCGTGCAGGAGCGCTACGACCGGCTCGTCGAGCTGCAGAACGAGATTTCCTGGGTGGAGAACAAGAACCTGGTCGGGACCAAGGTCGAGTTGCTGGTGGCCGCGGGCGAGGGCCGCAAGGACGCCGAGACGCACCGCATGAGCGGCCGCGCCCGCGACGGGCGGCTCGTGCACTTCACGCCGTCGGGGTCCGTTGTGGACCGCGCGGTGCGCCCGGGCGACGTCGTCGAGACGGTGATCACCTACGGCGCCCCCCACCACCTGGTCGCCGACGGCGACCTCCTGACGCACCGCCGCACCACGGCGGGCGACAACGCCGAAGCCGGTCTTCGGCCCAAGACGAGCGGGGTCACGCTCGGCCTGCCGGGCTTCGGAGCCCCGGCCGTCCAGCCGGCCCCGGTGAGTGGGTGTGCGCTGTGAGCGAGCCAGGATCGCCGGCCGAGGTCGACGAGAAGTTGACCGAACAGATCGACCAGGCGGGTTCCCACGCGGCCCGCACGGTGGAACTCGGCCGCCGCGGGTTTTACCTCGCCGTGTTCATCGTCGTGCTGCTCGTCGCGCAGTTCCTGCCCTGGGTGGGCGACCACGCGGGCTACCAGGTCCTGCAGGGCCAGGGCGGCGGCATCCCCCAGCTCTTCGCCGCCACCTCCACCGGCGTCGGCGTGCTGGCCGGCGCACTGGCCCTCGCGACGCGCCGCTGGTGGCTCGCCTGGTGCTGCGCCGCCGGCGGCTGGTTCGCCTCGGTCGACGGCCTGCTGTCCGTGTGGTCGCAGCAGTCGTCCCACGCCAACGGCGCCGTCGGCGGCGGGCCGGGGATCGGGATGATCGTGGCGTGGATCTGCACGATCATCCTGGCGACGATGTGGATGAGGACGGCTTTCTCGCGGGCTTGAGCACGGCGTCCCGGGCGCCGTCGGCTCTCGTCGGCTCGGCCTGCGGGCTGGTTCGTGGCGGCGCGATCTCGTTCCGCCGTGCGCGACCGCTGACCGACTCGGTGCCGAACGGGAAGAAGTGAATCCAGGGGTCCCCCCGGGCGGGTGTGAAGGGACCGTTCATTCCTTCAGCGCACACCGGCCGATCGCCGCACTGCCTGACCGCGCCGGCCGTGTGCTCGACCGGGTTGATCACCCATCGCGACCACCCACCACCCGACCGATCGAAAAGGGCCGCTCCCCGGGCGAAAACCCGAACAGCGGCCCTCTCCGAAACGACAACCGGTCAGCGATCCGCCACCGCGGCCTCCGCCGCCTCCATCCACTCGCGCCACTGCGCCGCCTGCTCGTCGGCCTTCTTCGCGCGGCGTTCGTCGCCCGCGGCGCGGGCCTTGGCGGCCTGGGACTCGAACTGCTCCACCCGCTCGCGGAACTGGGCGGCGCGGGCCTGGGCCTCCGGGTCGGTGCGGCGCCAGCGGCTGTCCTCGGCGGACTTCACCGCGTCCTGGACGGCCTTGAGCCGGCCGTCGAGCTCGCGGATGCGTTCGCGGGGGACCTTGCCGATCTCGTCCCACTGCTCCTGAATGCGGCGCAGGGCCGACTTGGCGGCGTCGAGGTTCGCCGCGACGTCGATCTTCTCCGCCTCGACCAGCAGTTCTTCCTTGCGGGACGCGTTGCCGGCGAACTCGGTGTCGCGCTCGGTGAAGACGGCGGAGCGGCGCGCGAAGAACGCGTCCTGGGCCGCGCGGAAACGCTGCCACAGGGCTTCGTCGCTGTCCTTGGGCGCACGGCCCGCCGCGCGCCACTCGGCCATGAGCTCCTTGTAGCGGCCGGCGGTGGCGCCCCAGTCGTCGGACTCGGCCAGGGACTCGGCCTCGGCGATGAGCTCTTCCTTGCGGTGCTTGGCGCTCGCGCGCTGCTTGTCCAGCTCCGCGAAGTGCGAGCCGCGGCGGCGGTTGAACGCCTCGCGGGCCTTCGAGAACCGCTTCCACAGCTCGTCGTCGGTCTTGCGGTCGACGCCCTTGACCGTCTTCCACTCGTCGAGGATCGTGCGCAGCCGGTCGCCCGCGACCTTCCACTGCGTCGACTCGGCGGCGATCTTCTCCGCCTCCTCGGCCAGCGCCTGCTTGCGCGTGACGGCGGCCGCGCGGGCCTCCTCGCGCTCCTGCTTGACGTTGGCCAGCGCCTTCTCGGCGGCGGCGATCACGTATTCGACGCGCGCGGCCAGCGCCGCGAGGTCGCCGACCACCGCCGCCTCGGCCAGGCCATCGCGGATCTGCGTGGCGTTCGACAGCGCGTGCTTCGGGTCGCCGACGCCCGAGCTCAGCCGGGTCTCCAGCAGCTCGACCTCGGTGCGCACGTCGTCGAAGCGGCGGGCGTAGTGCACCAGCCCCTCGTCGGGGGAACCGGCCTGCCAGACCCCGACCGCGCGTTCGCCGTCGGCGGTGAAGACGAAGACGGTGCCCTCGGCGTCGACCCGGCCCCAGGTGGACGGGCTGGGCTCGGCGTGCGGCACCGGCGGCGCGGCCTGCGCGCTGCCGGGAGCGTGCGGCACGGGGTGGGGTGCCGGGGTGCCGCTGGACGTGTTCTCCTGGGCCATCGCAGGCTCCTTATCGCCTGTACGCCCGCTGGTGCGGGCGCCCCGCGTGCTGCGGGGCCGGGTTACGCGGTGGTGCTTCCGGGGGCATGGGGCCCCAGCGGCATTCAAGCAGCTCAGCGCCTGCCGTGGTACTGGATGAGCCACCTGAAGCCAGTGATCCTACTTCTCCTTGACGCTCCGTGTCGGCGGTCCTCCCCGTCCAGGTACCCTCAGCCAGCGTGATCAGCCCTGCTCAGCCGCCTCGTCCGGTCGCCGTCGTCGGTCCCACGGCCACCGGGAAGACGGCGCTGGCCGTGGAACTCGCCCTCGCCCTCGGCGGCGAGGTCGTGAACGCCGATGCCCTGCAGCTCTACCGCGGCATGGACCTGGGCACGGCCAAGGCCACCGAAGCCGAGCGGCGCGGTGTGCCCCACCACCTGCTCGACGTCCTCGACGTCACCGAGACCGCGTCCGTCGCCGCCTACCAGCGCGACGCCCGCCGCGTGGTCGAAGACCTCCTCGCGGCCGGCCGCGTGCCGGTGCTCACCGGCGGTTCGGGCCTCTACGTGCAGGCCGTGCTCGACGACCTGAAGTTCCCCGGCACCGATCCCGCCGCCCGGGCCCGGCTCGAAGCCGAGGCCACCGAACGCGGCACCGCCGTCCTCTACGCGCGCCTCGGCGAGCAGGACCCCGCCGCGGCCGCCGCGATCCTGCCCACGAACACCCGCCGCATCGTGCGCGCGCTGGAGGTCATCGAGCTCACCGGCGAGCCGTTCTCCGCGAACCTGCCCAAGCCCGGCCCGGCGCGGTACGGCACGGTGCTCATCGGCGTCGACCGCGCAGCCGCCGAGCTCGACGAGCGCGTCGACCTGCGCGTGGAGCGGATGTTCGCGGCCGGGCTCGTCGACGAGGTCCGCGCCCTCGAAGCACGCGGCCTGCGTGAGGGAAAAACGGCGTCGCGGGCGCTGGGCTACCAGCAGGTGCTGGCCGAGATCGACGGCGAAGGCGACTTCGCGGCCGCCGCCGCGGCGACCGCGCAGGCCACCCGCCGCTTCGTCCGCAGGCAACGCTCCTGGTTCCGCCGCGACAAGCGGATCCAGTGGTTCGACGGCGCTTCCCCGGACCTGGCCGCGCGCGTGCTCACCGCCGTGGCCCAGTAATCTTGTCCCATGGGCGGCATCGAATTCCTGAAGGGCCACGGCACGCAGAACGACTTCGTGCTGCTGCCCGACGCGTCCGGCCGCCTCGACCTCACGGCGGAGCGCGTGGCGGCCCTGTGCGACCGCCGCCGCGGCCTGGGCGCCGACGGTGTGCTGCGCGTGGTCCGCGCCGGTGAGATCGGCGAAGCGTCCGGCGGCGAGTGGTTCATGGACTACCGCAACGCCGACGGCTCGATCGCCGAGATGTGCGGCAACGGCGTGCGCGTGTTCGCCCGCTACCTCGTCGACGCCGGCCTGGCGCGCGACGGCCGCTTCACCGTCGGCACCCGCGCCGGTGATCGGCCGGTGGTGGTGCACCCGGACCGCAGCGTCACGGTGGACATGGGACCGGCCACGATCACCGGCACCTCGGTCACGGTGGTGGCCGGCAGCCCCTTCTCCGGCGTCGCCGTGGACGTCGGCAACCCGCACCTCGTGTCGGTGCTGGAGGACGACGTGGCCGGCCTCGACCTGCGCGACCAGCCCGACTTCGACCACGACGTGTTCCCGACCGGCGTGAACCTCGAGTTCGTGAACCTGCTCGGTGCGGGCGCGCTGCGCATGCGCGTCCACGAGCGGGGCGTGGGGGAGACGCGCTCGTGCGGCACCGGCACGGTGGCCGCGGTCGCCGCCGCGCTGCACCTGGCCGGCACCGACACGGGTGAGTCCACAGTGGACATCCCGGGCGGGCGCGTGGTCGTGACCGTCGGACGCGGCGGCGCCACGCTCACGGGCCCGGCGGAGATCGTCGCGCGCGGTGAGCTCGACGAAGCCTGGTGGGCCGCCGCCGGGGCGTGAACCCCGGCAGCGGAAGACCTCAGCCCACCGTCACTTCCACGGCCAGCTCACCGTCACCCGGACGAGTGGTCACGGCGGAGATCACCCCCGCGGCTCGCACGTCGTCCGACACCGCGGCGAACCCGGTGAGCACGTCGTCGGACGCGCTCACCGTGAGCGTCTCCACGGTCGAGCGCATCGACACCTTCGCGTCCGTCTTGGCCCGACGCACGGCCGCGATCACCGAGCCGGCCAGCGGCAGCAGTGCGGCGTCGCCGTCGACGGAAGGCGCCGTGGGCCACGGCGCGCGGTGCACCGAACCCTCTTGCCACCACGACCAGACCTCCTCGGCCGTGTAAGGCAGCACCGGCGCGAACAGCCGCACCAGCACCGAGAGCGCGGTCGTCAGCGCGGCGCGCGCCGAGTCGGCTGCCGCCTCGCCGCGGTCGCCGTACGCGCGGGCCTTGACCAGCTCGACGTAGTCGTCGCAGAAGGTCCAGAAGAACGTCTCCGTCACCTGCAGCGCCCGCGCCTGGTCCGAGCTGTCGAACGCGGCCGTCGCCTCGGCGACCACGCGCCCGAGCGCGGCGAGCACCGACCGGTCCAGCGGCTCCGTCACGGCCGCGTCCGCCGACGGCAGACCGAGGCCGAGCACGAACCGGCTCACGTTGAGCAGCTTGGTCGCCAGCCGCCGGCCCACCTTCATCTGGCCCTGGTCCTCGGCCGTGTCGACGCCGGGGCGCGCGCTCGCGGCCCAGTAGCGCACGGCGTCGGGCCCGAACTGGTCCAGCAGCGCCGCCGGCGTGACGACGTTGTCCTTGGACTTCGACATCTTCTTGCGGTCCGGGTCGAGCACCCAGCCGGAGATCACGGCGTCGCGCCACGGCAGCACGTGCTCTTCCAGCTGCGAGCGCACGGCCGTGGAGAACAGCCAGGTGCGGATGATCTCGTGCGCCTGCGGCCGCAGCGAATACGGGTACACGCGGCGGAACAGGTCGTCGTCGAGACTCCAGCGCCCGGCGATCTGCGGCGTGAGCGACGACGTGGCCCACGTGTCCATCACGTCCACCTCACCGGTGAACCCGCCGGGCTTCCCGCGCTGGTCCTCGGTGTAGCCGGGCGGCACGTCGGTGGTCGGATCCACGGGCAGGGCCGCGTCCGAAGGCACCAGCACGGCTTCGTGGTCGGGCTCGCCGTGCTCGTCGAGCGGGTACCAGACGGGGATCGGCACGCCGAAGAACCGCTGGCGGCTCACCAGCCAGTCGCTGGTGAGACCCTCGGCCCAGGCGCGGTAGCGCACCTCCATGTGCGGTGGCACCCAGTTGAGCTCGCTGCCACGCTCGATCAGCTTCGCGCGCAGGTCTTCGTCACGGCCGCCGTTCGTCAGGTACCACTGGCGGCTCGTGACGATCTCGAGCGGCCGGTCGCCCTTCTCGTAGAACTTCACCGCGTGCGTGATCGAGCGCGGCTCGCCGCGCAGCGAGCCCTCGGCTCGCAGCGCCTCGACGAGCAGCTGGCGTCCCGTGTGGACGGTCTTGCCGGCCAGTGGCGCGTACGCCTCGGCGGGCACCCCGCGCGGCGGCTCGGGCAGGAACCGCCCGTCGCGCCCGAGCACGGGCCGGGTCTCCAGCCGCAGCGCGCGCCACCACGTGACGTCGGTGGTGTCGCCGAAGGTGCACACCATGGCGATGCCGGTGCCCTTCTCCGGATCGGCCAGGTGGTGCGCGTGCACGGGCACCTCGACGCCGAACACGGGCGTGCGCACCGTTTTCCCGACGAGGTCGCGGTAGCGCTCGTCGTCCGGGTGCGCCACGAGCGCGACGCACGCGGGCAGCAGCTCGGGCCGGGTGGTCGAGATGAGCACCTCGTCCTCGCCCGCGTGGAACACGAGGTCGTGGTACGCGCCGGGCCGCTCGCGGTCCTCCAGCTCGGCCTGCGCGACGGCGGTGCGGAACGTGGTGTCCCACAACGTCGGCGCCTCGGCTTGGTACGCCTCACCGCGCGAGAGGTTGCGCAGGAAGGCCCGCTGCGAGATCTCGGTGGTCGCGGGGTCGATGGTCTGGTACGCCAGGGTCCAGTCCACCGACAGGCCCACGCGCCGCCAGACGTCCTCGAAGACCTTCTCGTCCTCTTCGGACAGCGTGCGGCACAGCTCCACGAAGTTGCGCCGCGACACCGGCACCACGTCCTTGCCCGGCTTGGCCGGAGGCGTGAACGACGGGTCGTAGGGCAGCGCGGGTTCGCAGCGCACGCCGTAGTGGTTCTGCACGCGGCGCTCGGTGGGCAGGCCGTTGTCGTCCCAGCCGACCGGGTAGAACACCTCACGCCCGCGCATGCGCTGGTAGCGCGCGAGCACGTCGGTGTGGGTGTAGGAGAACACGTGGCCGATGTGCAGCGAACCGCTCGCGGTGAGCGGCGGCGTGTCGATCGAGTAGACGGCTTCGCGCGGCTTCGTGCGGTCGAAGCGGTGGACGCCGTCGCGCTCCCATACCGCTACCCACTTGTCCTCCAGACCGTCGACACCGACCTTGTCCGGGACACGAGGGCTGGGCTGCGGGGTGGCGTTCATGAACCAACTCTAGGCGGGCGCCGCCGCGCCTTTCTCGCCCACCGGCAGGTCGCGCATGTGCCGCAGCGGCGAGCAGACCACCCACAGCGCGCCGGCGAGCTGGCCGATCGCCGCCGTCCACAGCGCACCGGTCAGCCCGAGGCCCTCGCCGAGCGCGCCGCCCAGCAGGCCGCCGAGCGGCATCGTGCCCCACACGATGAACCGCACGCTCGCGTTCATCCGGCCCAGCAGCCGGTCGGGGGTGATCGCCTGGCGGTAGGAGACCTGCGCGACGTTGTAGAGGATCACGCCGAACCCGGCCAGCGCGAGGCCGAAGCCGGCGAGTGGCACGCGCCAGCCGGGTCCGGCCAGCGGGACGAGCAGGTTGCCGGGCCACACGAGCATCGGCAGCAGCCAGATCGACCGCGCCTGCCCGACGCGGCGGATGATCGTACCCGAGAACAGCGCGCCGAGGATCCCGCCGATGCCGCCGACGGCCAGCAGCCCGCCGACCGCCGCCGGCGGGAGACCGGCCGTACGCGTCAGGAACAGCACCTGCACGGCCTGCGCGGCGGCGCCGAAGAGGTTCGCCGTGGCGGTGCACGCGACGATGGCGCGCAGCGGCTTGTCGGTGAACACGAACTTCAGGCCTTCGACCATCTGCGGCAGCAGGCGTTCGTGTCCGGTCCTCTCGGGCAGCTGCTCGACCGTGCGGATCCGCCACAGGCACAACGCGGACGCGAGGTACCCGAGGCCGGTGACCAGCACCGTGCTGGCCGCGCCGACGAACTGCACCAGCACGCCCGCCGCGCTCGGCCCCGCGATCTGCGCCGAGGACTGCACGCCCTGCAGCTTCGCGTTGCCTTCGAGCAGCCGGTCGCGGCCCACGAGCGCGGGCAGGTAGGCCTGGTAGGAGACGTCGAAGAACACCGTGCCGATGCCCACGAACAACACGACGCCGATCAGCTGGGGCATCGTGAGCACCCCGGTCCACCACGCGACCGGGATGCTCAGGATCAGCAGCGCGCGGGACAGGTCGGCCGCGAGCATCACGGGCCGCTTGCGCATCCGGTCCACCCACACACCCGCCGGCAGGCCGATGAGCAGGAAGCCCAGCGTCTCGGCCGTGGTCAGCAGGCCCATCTCGAACGGCGTCGCCGCCAGCGTGACCGCCGCCAGCAGCGGGATCGCCGTGATGCCGACGAACGTGCCGAGCTGGCTCGCCGTGTCGCCCGCGAAGAGCCGGCGGAAGTCGGCGTGGAAGAAGAGGGAGTCCCTATTCACCCGATCGAGTGTCGACGAGTGATTGGAAAGTGTCAATCACTTGCTTGTGCCTAGGCTGTGCGGGTGCCGACCCCACGACGTCCTTCGACGGAAGCCGAGGCCGCCGCGCTCGCGTCCGGAATACGCCTGCGCATCATCCGGTTGACCTCCTTCGAGGCCATGACGAACAAGGAGCTGGCCGAGCGGCTCGGGCGCGACCCGGCGACCACTTTGCACCACGTGCGACGCCTGGTGGAAACGGGTTTTCTCGCCCCGCAGCCCGAGCGGCGCGGGGCCCGCGGCGCCAAGGAGATCCCGTACCTGTCCACCGGCCTGTCCTGGCAGCTCGACAACGGCGAGGCGGACGCGTCCGTCGGCCAGGCCATGCTCGAGGCCTACCTCGCCGAGATCGGTGAGGCCGACCCCGCCGAGGTCGACTCAAGCCGGCTCGTCTTCCAGGTCGCGCCGGCCGAGGTCGCCGAGTTCAAGAACCGGCTCGCGCAGCTGCTCGAGGAGTTCCGCGAACGGCCCGCGGAACCCGGCGCCCAGCGCACGGCCGTCTATCTATCCGTCTACCCCAGCAGGTAATCACTCGGCTCCCGCGCCGAATCGTGGGAGCATGGAGGCACGATGACAGAATTGACCCACGAAGACCTGTACGACGACGACCCGTCGACCGGTGAGATGGAGCTCGAGGATCGCGCCTCGCTCCGCCGCGTCGCGGGGTTGTCGACCGAACTCACGGACGTCACCGAGGTCGAATACCGCCAGCTGCGGCTGGAGCGCGTCGTGCTGGTCGGCGTGTGGACCGAAGGCACCGCGGAGCAGTCGGAAGCCTCCCTCGCCGAGCTGGCGCGGCTGGCCGAGACGGCCGGTTCCGAGGTGCTCGAGGGCCTCGTCCAGCGGCGGGTGAAGCCGGATCCGGCCACGTACATCGGCTCCGGCAAGGTGCGGGAGCTGCGTGACGTGGTCGTGGCGACCGGCGCCGACACGGTGATCTGCGACGGCGAGCTCTCGCCCGGCCAGCTGCGCCAGCTGGAGGAGAAGGTGAAGGTCAAGGTGATCGACCGGACCGCCTTGATCCTCGACATCTTCGCCCAGCACGCCCGCTCCAAGGAGGGCAAGGCGCAGGTCGAGCTGGCCCAGCTGCAGTACCTCATCCCGCGCCTGCGTGGTTGGGGTGCGTCGCTGTCCCGGCAGGCCGGTGGCCGCGCCGGTGGCGCCAACGGCGGTGTGGGCCTGCGTGGTCCCGGTGAAACGAAGCTCGAAACCGACCGGCGGCGGATCAACAAGCGCGTGGCGAAGCTGCGCCGCGAGATCGCGGCCATGGACACGATCCGCGAGACCAAGCGCGGCCGGCGCGTGGCCAACGAGGTGCCCAGCATCGCGATCGTCGGCTACACCAACGCCGGCAAGTCGAGCCTGCTCAACGCGCTGACCGGCGCCGGGGTGCTGGTGGAGGACGCGCTGTTCGCCACCCTGGACCCGACCACGCGCCGGGCCCAGACGGCCGACGGGCGCACGTTCACCCTCACCGACACCGTCGGGTTCGTGCGGCACCTGCCCCACCAGCTGGTGGACGCGTTCCGCTCGACGCTGGAGGAAGCGGCCGACGCCGACCTGCTGCTGCACGTCGTCGACGGCGCCGACCCGGCACCGGAGGAGCAGGTGAACGCCGTGCGCGAGGTGCTCGGCGACATCACCCGCACGCGCAAGGAACCGCTGCCGCCCGAGCTGCTCGTGATCAACAAGGCCGACGCGGCCGACCAGGTCACGCTCGCGCGGTTGCGCCACCAGCTGGCGGGTTCCGTGCAGGTGTCCGCCCGCACCGGGGCCGGCATCGCGGAGCTGGCGGAGGTCCTCGCCGACCGCCTGCCGCGGCCGCAGGTCGTGGTCGAAGCGCTGGTCCCGTACGCGCGGGGCGAGCTCGTGGCCCGCGCCCACGCGGACGGTGAGGTGCTGGAGGAGGAGCACGTCGCCGACGGCACCCGCCTGCTCGTGCGGGTCCACCCGGATCTGGCGGCGGCTTTGCGCCGGTACGAAACCAACTCCTCGGCGCTCTGAACGTCTTCCGTAGTGTGCGGCCGAACCGGGTCGCACACTACGGAGGTGAGCTGGTGCGGGTCGTCCTCGCGGTGACGGCGGGTTTGCTGGTGATGGGCGCCGGCTCGATCGGTGCCGGGTCTGCTCACGCGGCCGAGTCACCGCCCGCGCCCACGGCGTTGTGCAAGGTCACCGACTCGCGGCTGAGCGAGCTGTCCGGCCTGGTCTCCGACGGCGACCGCTGGTACGCGATCGACGACGGCGGCACGAAGGTGCAGGTGTTCGTGCTCAACCACTCGTGCAAGGTGCAGAGCGTGCTCACCGCGAGCACCGATCCGTACGACGTCGAGGACCTCGCGCGCGCCGCCGACGGCACCCTGTGGCTCTCCGACACCGGCGACAACAGCCACAAGCGCACGACCGTGGCGCTGATGGAGATGAAGCCCGCGGGCGGCAGCGTCACGCTGCACCGCCTGACCTACCCCGACGGTTCGCACGACACCGAAGCGCTCATCCTCGACCGCTCGGGCACGCCGTACCTGATCACCAAGGAAGTGCTGGGCGACGCCGCCGTCTACCGGCCGACCGGCCCCCTGGCGACGCCGGGGCCGACCCCGCTGGAGAAGGTCGGCTCGCTGAACATCCACGACACCGACACCCCGGGCGGCCCGGTGGGCGCGTTCGGGTCCGTGCTGGTCACGGGCGGCGCCACCAGCGCCGACGGCAGCGTCGTGGCCCTGCGCACCTACACCGACGCGTACCTGTACCCGGCTCCGGACGGCGACGTGCTCGCGGCCCTCAAACGCAACCCCGTGCGGATTCCGCTGCCGAACGAGAAGCAGGGTGAGGCCATCGCCTTCGAACCCGACGGCACGCTGCTGTCGGGCAGCGAGGGCGTCGGGCAGCCCATCCGCTCGGTGAAAAACGCGACAGCTCTCGTGGCGGGCGCCCAGGCACCACAACGTGAGGCGGCCAAGCCCGCTTCGTCCGGCGCTTCGGGCGGCTCGGAGGACTCTTCGGGGGTGCCGCTGTTGCCGGCCGCGGGGATCGCGGTGGTGGTTGTGGTGGGTGTCTGGTTCCTGGTCAGCCGGCTGCGCCGGCGTACGCGTCGGTGAGTGCTGCCGGGTGAATGCTGTTGTCGTGCGCTGCGTCAGTGGTTTCGGGTGAGTGAACTCGCGTCGAGGCACTCGTCCCGGTGAAAAACCCGACCGCCGAGGTCCGTCCCGGGGAGGCAATCGGGGCGTGACCGTGCGGCGGAGGAGCGGGCGCGGGCACCGTCCGCACCGGACGCCGGAGAGGCTCCCGCCCGCGGCGCGGGGGCGATCGAGGCCGGGTTTCCTCGTCGCCGCCCCGCGGCCGCGTGGGTGAGCCGCCGGGGTCAGAGGCGGCGCAGGACCGCGACGACCTTGCCGAGGATGGTGGCGTCGTCGCCGGGGATCGGCTCGTACGCCTCGTTGTGCGGCATCAGCCAGACGTGGCCGTCCTTGCGCTTGAACGTCTTCACCGTGGCCTCACCGTCGATCATGGCGGCCACGATGTCGCCGTTCTCGGCGGCGGGCTGCTGGCGGACCACGACCCAGTCGCCGTCGGTGATCGCGGCGTCGACCATCGAGTCGCCGGTGACGCTGAGCAGGAAGAGCTCACCCTCGCCGACGATCTCGCGCGGCAGCGGGAACACGTCCTCGATCGCCTGCTCGGCCAGCACCGGGCCACCGGCCGCGATCCGGCCGACCAGCGGCACGTACGCCGCCTTCGGCATGGACGGCTGCTGGTCGATGTCGATGCCCATCGGGTTGTCGTCCGTGGTCGAGAGCACGCCCACGGCCCGCGGCCGGTTCGCGTCGCGGCGCAGGTACCCCTTGCGCTGCAGCGCGCGCAGCTGGTGGGACACCGACGAGGTCGACGTGAGCCCCACGGCCTCGCCGATCTCGCGGACGCTCGGCGGGTAGCCGAACCGGCTGACCCAGGTGCGGATCACGTCCAGCACCTGCTGTTGCCGCACGGTCAGCGTCTCGTCCACGTCGTAGACCTCGGGCAGGGCCGTCACCTTGCCCGAGCCACCGGGCGTGGTGCCCGCCTTGCTCTCCTTCGCCACTGTGTGTCCTTTCTGCACTGGGCGTCGCCTCCCAGCCGTTCGCGGCCGCCTCGCCCGCGGTCCGCGCGGTCCCGCGTGCGCCGGCCGGCTCCCGCGGACGCGGGTGCCCTCGCCGGCGACATCTGCCCGGCAGATGTCCTGGTCACCGACGTTAGCCCACCGAGCGTGACGATTTCAAACATCTGTTCGATCGACACGCCGTGTCCTCTCGATTTTGTCGGTGCGGGGTGGTAGACCTTCGCACGGACGTTCGATAGAACGCCTGTTCGACCTGAACCACATCGTTGCCGGTGAGAGCACCGGCCGGGGCTCGGATCGAACCGATCAGCAGGTCAGAAGGAGGTTCGCCATGTCGACTCTGGCAGACCGCGGGATCGTCCGCCCGCTCCGGCCCGTCCGCCGCGCCGCCGCGCCGGCCCGGATCCCGGGCCGGCCCGCCGACTCCGTCCCCGTCACCGCTCCCGGCACCCGCGAGCGCCGCGGTGAGCCGCTGCGGCCGCCGACCCGCGCCCGGGTGACCACCGGTCGCCTGGTCGCCGGTCGCCTGGTCACCGGTCGCCTGGTCACCGGTCGCCGCAGTGCCGGCACCGCGTGCGCCGAGCCGCACCGCCCCGCTGTGCGGTGGCCGTGGCTCGTCGCGATCGCGGTCGCCGCCTGCGTGGTGGTCACCGTTCTGGGTGTTTTCGGGTCCGGCGCGCCGGGTGGCGCGGTGCCCGGGCGCACCACGTCGGTGTCCGTGCAGCAGGGCGACACGCTGAGCGCGCTCGCCGCCCGGTTCGCCCCCGATTCGGACCAGGCCGCCGTGGTGGAGCGCATCAAACAGCTCAACCACCTCGACGACGCCGCGCTCGTGCCGGGTCTGCCGCTCACCGTGCCGGTTTCACCGGAGGTGGTCGGGTTCGGTTCGTGACCCTCGGGATGCGGTCGATCGCACCCCGAACCGGTGCCTTCTTCACCCGCTTGTGTCGCTTGCGTGGGCCGTCCGGGCGATCTATGGTCAACCCCTACATCTGGTAGTTACACCGCTGTAGTTGGTCCACAGGTAGGGGTAGACTGGACACCAGTTGTCCACAGCTGGTCGGTGTCCATCCACCGGTTTTCCACAAGTCGATCACCAGGCACGGGTCCGTGCGGGGTGATCGTGGTCCAGGCCGTAGCGTGGCGGCAGGGGCTGGTCGCGGACGGAATCGGCCGGCGTTGAGGGGAGGTGATCGGCGGATGAGGTGCCCGTTCTGCCGGCATGCGGACTCTCGGGTCGTCGACTCCCGAGAGGTGGATGAGGGACAGGCGATCCGGCGGCGGCGCTCGTGCGCCCAGTGCGGCCGGCGCTTCACCACGTCGGAGACGATGGTGCTCGCCGTCGTCAAGCGGTCCGGCGTCACCGAGCAGTTCAGCCGGGACAAGGTCGTCAACGGCGTGCGGCGGGCCTGTCAGGGCCGGCCGGTCGACGACGACGCGCTGCAGAAGCTCGCGCAGCGCGTGGAGGAGTCGATCCGTTCGGCCGGTCTGGCGGAGATCCCGAGCCACGAGGTCGGCCTGGCCATCCTCGGCCCCCTGCGGGAGCTCGACGGGGTCGCCTACCTCCGGTTCGCCAGCGTCTACCGCTCGTTCTCCTCGGTCGAGGACTTCGAGAAGGAGATCGCGGACCTGCGGGAAGCCATGGCGGGAACTGCCGCGGAAGAAGGAAGCGAGCGTGCCGGAGGCGATTGAGTCGCCTGCGCCGCGTGGGAGCGAGGGACGAGACCCGATGACCGAGACCGTGGGAACCGGCGCGGCGGCCGCCGGCCGCAGCAAGAAGAAGGCCAGCGGCGGGCTGGCCGTGCAGCGGGTCTTCACGACCGAAGGCGTGCACCCGTACGACGAGGTCGTGTGGGAGAAGCGCGACGTCGTGATGACCAACTGGCGCGACGGCAGCGTGAACTTCGAGCAGCGGGGCGTCGAGTTCCCCGAGTTCTGGTCGGTGAACGCCACCAACATCGTCACCAGCAAGTACTTCCGCGGCGCCGTCGGCTCCCCGCAGCGCGAGAGCAGCCTCAAGCAGCTCATCGACCGCGTGGTGAAGACGTACGTGAAGGCCGCCGCGGACCACGGCTACTTCTCCGGCGCGGGTGACCTCGAGATCTTCGAGCACGAGCTCACCTGGATGCTGCTGCACCAGGTCTTCAGCTTCAACTCGCCGGTGTGGTTCAACGTCGGCACGTCGTCGAAGCAGCAGGTCTCGGCGTGCTTCATCCTCGCCGTCGACGACACGATGGAGTCGATCCTCAACTGGTACCGCGAAGAGGGCCTGATCTTCAAGGGCGGCTCCGGCGCGGGCCTCAACCTCTCCCGCATCCGGTCCTCGAAGGAGCTGCTGACTTCCGGCGGCACCGCGTCCGGCCCGGTCTCGTTCATGCGCGGCGCCGACGCGTCCGCGGGCACCATCAAGTCCGGTGGCGCCACGCGGCGCGCGGCGAAGATGGTCGTGCTCGACGTCGACCACCCCGACATCGAGGAGTTCATCCAGACCAAGGCGCGCGAGGAAGAGAAGATCAAGGTCCTGCGCGACGCCGGGTTCGACATGGACCTCTCGGGCGCGGACATCGCCTCGGTGCAGTACCAGAACGCGAACAACTCGGTGCGCGTGTCCGACGAGTTCATGCAAGCCGTGGAGAACGGCTCCGAGTTCGGGCTGCGCGCCCGCCTCACCGGCGAGGTCATCGAGCGCACCGACGCGAAGAAGCTCTTCCGCACCATGGCGCAGGCCGCGTGGGAGTGCGCCGACCCGGGCATGCAGTACGACGGCACGATCAACGACTGGCACACCTGCCCGGAGTCCGGCCGCATCAGCGCGTCGAACCCGTGCAGCGAGTACATGCACCTCGACAACTCCAGCTGCAACCTCGCGTCGCTGAACCTGCTGAAGTTCGTGGCCGAGGACGGCACGTTCGACGCGCCGCTGTTCGCGAAGGCCGTGGAGTTCGTCATCACGGCGATGGACATCTCGATCTGCTTCGCCGACTTCCCGACCGAGCCGATCGCCGACACCACGCGCAAGTTCCGCCAGCTGGGCATCGGCTACGCCAACCTCGGCGCGCTGCTGATGGCGCTGGGACACGCGTACGACTCCGAAGGCGGCCGCGCGCTCGCCGCGTCGATCACGTCGCTGATGACCGGGGTGTCCTACCGGCGTTCGGCGGAGATGGCCAAGGTCGTCGGCGCGTACGACGGATACGCGCGCAACGCCAAGGCGCACCAGCGCGTGATGCGCAAGCACGCCGCGGCCAACGAACTGGTCCGCACCTACCACGCCAACGACGCGGCCGTCCGCGCGCTGGCCACCCAGGAGTGGCAGCGCGGGATCGAGCTGGGTGCGAAGAACGGCTGGCGCAACGCGCAGGCCTCGGTGCTCGCGCCCACCGGCACCATCGGTTTCATGATGGACTGCGACACCACGGGCATCGAGCCGGACTTCTCGCTGGTGAAGTTCAAGAAGCTCGTCGGCGGCGGGTCGATGCAGATCGTGAACCAGACCGTGCCGCGCGCGCTGAAGGCGCTGGGCTACCAGGACGAACAGGTGGAGGCGATCGTCGAGTACGTGGCGCAGCACGGCCACGTCGTCGACGCGCCGGGCCTGCGTCCGGAGCACTACGAGGTGTTCGACTGCGCGGTGGGCGAGCGGTCCATCGCCCCGATGGGTCACGTGCGCATGATGGCCGCGGTGCAGCCGTTCCTCTCGGGCGCGATCTCGAAGACGGTGAACATGCCGGAGTCGGCGACCGTCGAAGAGGTCGAGGAGATCTACTTCCAGGGCTGGAAGCTGGGCCTCAAGGCCCTCGCGATCTACCGCGACAACTGCAAGGTCGGCCAGCCGCTGTCCACGGTGAAGAAGAAGGAAGCCGAGCCCGAGCCGGAGAAGGTCGTGGAGTACCGCCCGGTGCGCCGCCGCCTCCCGAAGAAGCGCCCGAGCCAGACCGTCTCCTTCACCGTCGGCGGCGCCGAGGGTTACCTCCACGCCGGCTCGTACCCCGACGACGGCCTCGGCGAGATCTTCGTCAAGCTGGGCAAGCAGGGCTCGACCCTGGCGGGCGTGATGGACGCCTTCTCGATGTCGATCTCCGTGGGTCTGCAGCACGGCATCCCGCTGGAGTTCTACGTCTCGAAGTTCTCCAACCTGCGCTTCGAGCCCGCCGGCATGACGGACGACCCGGACATCCGCATCGCCACCAGCGTGATGGACTACCTCTTCCGCCGCTTGGCGCTGGACTACCTGCCCTACGAAAAGCGCTCCCAGCTCGGCATCTTCACCGCCGACGAACGCTCCGCCGAAGTCGAGTCCAACTACGGCGGCATGGACCTGGAGGCTCTGCGCACCAGCGTGGACTCCTCCCCGGCCTCGGCCCCCACGCCGGCCGCCGCGACCGAACCGTCCACACAGGACGCCCACAGCACGGCCGAACTGATGGAACTGCACCTCGGCAAAGCGGCCGACGCACCCCTGTGCATGACTTGTGGGACGAAGATGCGTCCGGCTGGGTCTTGTTACGCGTGCGAAGGCTGTGGCGCGACGTCGGGTTGCAGCTGATCGTTGGTGGTTGAAGCGGGGAGCCGGGTTTCCGGCTCCCCGCTTTGCTGTCCGATGCCGAGTATCCGTTTGCCGTGCACGCGTGGCCGTCGGTTCCGAACAGGATCTCCACAAGTTCTCCGGCCCCGCACCACAAGCGTGGGCCAGCATCGGGCGCGTGGAGTGGTCGGAAGAGTTCAGCGCGGAAGCTCGCAGGCGGCAAATGCGTCCCGAACCCGAGTGGGGGAGAGGCGCGCGACTGCAGCCCGCCGTGATCAGGAGTCTGCAGCGGTTTCAGGTGGGGGAGTCCGGCGACGGCGCCAATCTCATCGCCAAGGCGGAGCCGCGGTGGCGAAGCGCGGTGGAGTTGTTCGTGAAGGAGGAGCAGAACCACGCGCGGCTGCTGGCCGAGCTGCTGACGGCCGCGGGCGCGACGACGATCCGCAAACACTGGTCCGACACGGTGTTCGTGACGCTGAGGCGGGCGTTGGGGATCAGGCTGGAGCTGATGGTCCTCCTGATCGCGGAAGTGGTGGCGCTCGGCTACTACAAAGCTCTCGTCGACGGCGCCACCGACCCGCTCACGCGGGAGGTCGCGGCGCGGATCCTGGCGGATGAGGAACGGCACGTGCCGTTCCAGTGCGACCAGCTCAGGGGGAAGCTCGGCAAAGCAGCGGCGATCCCGTGGCGGATCCTGTTCGTGGGTGCGCTGGCGGCGGTGGTTCTCGATCACGGCCGGGTGCTCGCCGACGTCGGCGTCACGCGGATCGAGTTCGCTGCCGGGGTGCTGAGCCGGTTCGAGCAGGTGCTCCGGGACGTCGACAAAGGACCGAAGCCGGCGCTGAGGCCGCGAGCCCGGCCGCGCGGGTTGGTTTAGCCGTGCGGGTTGGTTTGGCCGTGCGGGTTGGTTTGGTGGAGTGAAGCCAGGTGCGCCCGGAGCACCTCGCGGCAGGCGGACGTCGGCGTGATCTCCGGACCGAGGGCCGCCCGAAACGTCAGGCCGTCGAGCAGGGCGGCCAGGCGGTGGGCCTCGACCTCGGACGGGTGACCCAGGGCCGCGGTGACGCGGCGGGCCAACGCGAGAGTGCCGCGCAGCGCTTCGGCCGACAGGTCGGCCAGGCCGGGGTCCGTGCGGGCCGCGACGAGGAACTCGACGAGCACTGAGGCCTCGGCGAGGCGGGGGGCGTCGAGGGGGAGGAGTTCGGCCAGGAAGTCCGTGAGCTGGGCGAGCCCTTCGTCGTGGGAGAGGTCGGTCAGGGGGCGCAACGCCTCACGGCGACGCTCCAACCGCGCCGTCACGCGGTCGATGGTCGAGCGCATGGCGAAGCGCATGAGGTCTCGCTGACCGTCGAAGTAGTGGCGGACGGAGCCGATGTTCAAGCCCGACTCCGCGGCCACCGAGCGCAGCGACACCGCCGGCAGCCCGTCGCGCGCGGCGAGCCGGAGCACGGCGTCCGCGATGTCCGCGCGGCGCTGGTCACCATCCACCTGTTTCGGCACTGGACCTTTTTATCACACCTGTGATACCAATGTTTATGTCACAGTCGTGATAGAAAACGAGGTGGGAGAGATGGAGACGTACCTGACCTTCATGCTGGTCCGGTTCGGCCTGATCGCCGGGGGACTGGTGGTGCTGGGTCTGATCGCGTTCGCGGTCGCCGTCGCGTTGAAGCGCAGGGGGCACGGTGACCGGGTGCGAGAGGCGGCGAGGTTCGCGGGACGGGCGCTCGCCGAGCGACGAAGCACCGGGGCCCGACGCAGCACCGGGCTCGGCAACGCGATCGCAAGGGAAGCGTTGCGGCGCGTGGACCGCCGATGAGCGACGAGCTCGTCCACCACCTGCTGGTGGACCTGCTGAGCAAGGGGCTGATCGTGATCACCGCGGTGGTGGTGCTGGTGGTCGGCGCCGTGGTGATCTGGCGAAAGGCGGGGAGGTGACCGCGGGGGCACGACGAAACCGCGCCCCCGCGGCAGACCTCAGGAAAGCCGGGTCCAGAGGAACTCGAACACCAGCGCCCACTTGAACGCCAGCTGCGCGTTGTCCGCCGCGCCGCCGTGGCCGCCCTCGATGTTCTCGTAGTAGCGCACGTCGTGGCCCTGCTCGGACATCCGGGCCATCATCTTGCGGGCGTGGCCGGGGTGCACGCGGTCGTCGCGGGTGGACGTGGCGAACAGCGTCGGCGGGTACGTCCGTCCCTTGTGGACGTTGTGGTACGGCGAGTACTTCGAGATGTACTCCCATTCCTCGGCCACGTCCGGGTCGCCCCACTCGGCCATCCACGACGCGCCCGCCAGCAGCAGGTGGTAGCGCTTCATGTCGAGCAGCGGCACCTGGCTCACGACGGCGCCGAACAGCTCCGGGTACCGCGTGAGCATCACGCCCATGAGCAGCCCGCCGTTGCTGCCGCCCAGGATGCCGAGCCGCGCGGCCGTGGTGATGCCGCGCGTGACGAGGTCGCGGGCGACCGCGGAGAAGTCCTCGTACACCTTGTGCCGGTTTTCCTTCACGGCCTGCGAATGCCACTGCGGCCCGTACTCGCCGCCGCCGCGGATGTTGGCGACCACGTACGTGCCGCCGCGCGCGACCCAGCCGCGGCCGATCACGCCGCTGTACGCGGGCGTGAGCGACACCTCGAAGCCGCCGTAGCCGTTGAGCAGCGTCGGGCCGTCCTGCGCGCCCGGCGGGCGGACGACGAAGTACGGGATCTTCGTGCCGTCCTCCGAGGTTGCGAAGTACTGCGCGACCTCGACCCCGGCCGCGTCGAAGAACGACGGCGCCTGCTTGAGCACCTCGACGGCGCCGCCGACCTCGCCCCGGCTCAACGTCGAGGGCTGCAGGTAGCTCGACGAGTCGAGGAGGTACTCGTCGCTCTCGTCCGGGTCGGTGCCCACGATGTCGGCGCTGCCGAACTGCGGCGCGCCGCCCAGGGGCGCCTCGGTCCAGCCGTCCGGACCGTGGGTCACGGCCACGAGCTCGGTTTTCACGTCCCGCAGCTTCGCGAGCAGCACGTGGTTGCGGGTGAACGTGTAGTACTCGAGCGAGGTGTGCGCGTCCGGTGTGAACAGCGCGGTGAAGTCCCGCGAGCCCGCCTGGAAGGCGTCGAAGCCGATCACGAGCAGCGCGCCGGCCGGGTGCTCCACCCCGTCGACGGTCCACGGCGAGCGCGGCTGGACGTACAGCCACTCGCGCTCCACCGAGATTTCCACGTCGTCGGGCAGGTCGAGCTTCTCCATCCCGGACGCGGTCCGCAGGTAGACCTCCGTGCGGTAGAAGTCGAGGGAGCGGTGCACGAAGTCGCGCTCGAAGCCCTCGGTCGGGTCGTGGAAGGCCGACACGGCGACGTCCTCGGGCTTGCCCTCGAACACCAGCTCCGCCGATTCGAGCGGCGTGCCGCGGCGCCATTCCTTCGTCAGCCGGGGGTAGCCGGACGTGGTGAGCGTGTCCGGGCCGAAGTCGGTGCCCACGTACACGCGGTCGGCGTCGATCCAGCCGATGCGGTTCTTCGCCTCGGGCAGGAAATAGCCGCCTTCGACGAACTCGTGCGCGTCGAGGTCGAACTCGCGCACCACGGTCGCGTCGGCGCCGCCGCGCGAGAGCTGCACGAGCCCCAGGCGGTGGCCCGGCCGCAGCACGGCCGCGCCCTTCCACACCCAGTTCTCGCCCTCGGCCTCGGCCAGCGCGTCGACGTCGAGCAGCAGCTCCCACTCCGGCTCGGCCTTGCGGTACTCCTCCAGCGTGGTGCGCCGCCACAACCCGCGCGGGTGCTCGGCATCCTGCCAGAAGTTGTAGAGGCGGGCGCCGCGGCGCGTCACGTAGGGGATGCGCCCCCCGGCGTCGAGGACTTCTCGGATCTCGTCCCGCAGCGCGGCGAAGCGTTCACCGGACGTGAGCACGTCCAGCGTCTCGGCGTTGCGGGTGCGGACCCAGTCCAGTGCTTCGTCGCCGGTTACGTCTTCCAGCCACAGGTACGGATCTTCGTCACTCATGGCCCCAGTCTCGCCGCCGCACCCGGGTTCCGGCCACCCGCCCGGTGTTCCCGTTTCGTGATCCCGCCCGGCCGGGTGCTCCGTATGCTGGAGCGCGCGGTTGACAGGGGGAGCGCACTTGAGTGAAAACGCGGGCGGGGTGCCGCCGAGCGAACCGGCCGGGCCGCCGCCACCGCCGCCGATGGTGGCCCGGCCACCCGCCGTGAACCCGTGGGCCCCGGTTTCGTACGGTCCGCCGCGCCGCCGCGGCCGCGGGGTCGCCGGCGCCGTGATCGCGCTCGCGATCCTGGTCGTCACGGTCGGGATCGTGGCCGTGGTTCCGCACGAGCTGTCCGGGCACGCGATCGCCGTGCCGACGTCGGTGCACCGCTCCGACGCTTCGCCGGGCGAAGGAGCCCGCGACGATCCCCGCGCGGTGCCGGAACTGGAGACCAACCCGCTGCTCGCCGAGGGCGTCGCGCTCGGCTCGGTGTCGTGCGACCTGCCCCAGCTCGGGAGCACCGGGCCGGCGCTGTCGGCGTTCTACGACGCGCTCACCGGCTGCCTCGAACAGGCGTGGCGGCCGGCGCTGGAGCACGCGGACGAGCCGAGCGTGAAGGTCACCGTGTCGGTGACGCTGCCGAAGGTGAGCGCGTGCGGTGCGGCGCCGTCGAAGGACGAGGCCGTGGCCTACTACTGCGGCGGCGACACCACGATCTACGCGCCGACGGACTGGATGCTGTCCGACGCCGGGCAGAACCGCTCGCGCCACCTCGCGACCATCGCCCACGAGTACGGCCACCACGTGCAGAGCGAGAGCGGCATCCTCACCGCCGCGGCCGACCGCATGTCGTCGCCCGATCAGGACAGCCCCGCCGACCAGGAGATGGTGCGGCGCATCGAGCTTCAGGCCAACTGCTTCGGCGCGCTGTTCATCGCCGCCGCGGAAGGGCGCGGCTCGATCAGCCGCGCCACGGCCAACGCGGCCGTCGCCGACTACGGCCGCGCCGACAACAGCGAGGACCACGGCTCCCGCGCCCACCAGCTGTCCTGGGCGAAGGCCGGCTACTCCGGCGGCACCACGGCCTCCTGCAACACGTGGTCGGCGCCGGCCGACGAGGTCAGCTGAGCGAGCACCCGGGGTCGCGGCCGAGCAGCCCGATCAGCCGATCGAGCTCGTCGGCGCTGTCAGGCACCTCGATGAGGGGGCCGAACACCCCGCTCACGGCCCGCTCGGCCGGGTCGGTGGGCACCACGGCCGCGAATTCGAGCGCGGCGTGGACCGCTTCCGGCACGGGCTCGTAGGGCACGCCGATCGTCTTCGCGAGGTCCCAGCCGTGCACGACGGTGTCGACGAGGTGCATCGCCGCGGCGATCTCGGCGGGGAACGGGCCGTTCTCGTGGATCTTCACGGGCCGCCGCAGCGCGCCGTCTTCGCCGAACGCGGCGAGGAAGTCGTCGACCGAAGCGGCGTAGGACGCGTACGCGTCTTCGCCGAGCCGGCCCGCGTCCCAGTCGTTTGCTTCGCCCCGGCGCACGGCTTCGGCGAAGGCGTGGTTCTCGCTCACCTGGTGGCGCAGCAGGTCGGCCAGCGTCCAGCCCGCGCAGGGTGTCGGGCGGGAAAGGTCCTGGTCGGTGGTGGCGGCGACGAGCTTGTCGAGGACGAGCAGGGACTGGCGGTCGAGTTCGAACGTGGTCATGTCCCGGACGCTAGCCCGCCGCAGCGGACCAGGAGAAGGTCCAAAACCAGCCGAACTCCGGTGGACCAATCTAGGCTGACGACGTGGACCTGCACATCGACCTGACCGGTCGTCGCGGCCACCGCGACGAGATCTACCGCCAGATCCGCGAGGCGGTGCTCGACGGCCGGCTGCGCGACGGCGACCCGCTGCCGCCCACCCGCGAGCTGGCCCAGCGCCTCACCGTTTCGCGCACCACGGTCAGCGCGGCCTACGAACGCCTCGCCGCCGAGGGGTTCCTCGGCGCGCGGGCCGGCGCGGGCACCTTCGTGCGCTCGGGGGCCGGGCCGCGGCCCGCCGCGCCGGTGGCCGAACAGCCCGGCGACGGCGTTCGCCCGCGTCCAGAGTGGACGGCGGTGCCACCCGCGCCGCGCTCGTTCGGACCGGTGGCGGAGTACGACTTCCGTGCCGGCGTGCCTGACGTGCGGCTGTTCCCGTTCGACACCTGGCGCCGCCTGATGTCGCAGCGGCTGCGGGGGTCGCACGCCGAGCTGCTCGTGTACGGCGAGTCGCAGGGCGATCCGCGGCTGCGCGCGGGGCTCGCGCGGCACCTCGGGGTGTCGCGCAACGTCCGCGTGCGACCGGAGGACATCGTTGTCACGACGGGGGTCCAGCAGACCGTGGACCTCGTCGCGCGGGTCCTGCTGCGGCCCGGCGACCTGGTCGCGGTGGAGGATCCCGGGTACCCGCCGCCACGGCTGCTGCTCGGCACGCTCGACCTGCGCGTCGAGGGCGTGCCGGTGGACGACGAGGGGATCGTGGTCGAGCAGATCCCGGAGGGCACGCGCTTGGTGTACGTGACGCCTTCGCACCAGTGCCCCCTGGGCGTCGCGATGTCGTTGTCACGGCGGCGCGAACTGCTCGACTGGGCCGAACACACGGGCGCGGTGATCGTGGAGGACGACTACGACAGCGAGTTCCGCTACACCGGCCGGCCGCTGGAACCGTTGCACAGCCTGGATTCTCGGGGCCGTGTGGTGTACGTGGGCTCGATCTCGAAGGTGCTCTCGCCGGCTCTGCGCGTGGGGTTCCTCGCCGCGCCGCCTTCGCTCGTCGAGGCGCTGGCCAAGGCGAAGTACCTCGCCGACTGGCACACGCCCGCTCTCGAACAGGCCGTGCTGGCCGACTTCATCGACGAAGGCGGCTTCGCACGCCACATCCGGCGCATGCGCAAGATCTACCGCGAACGCCATGACGTGCTCGTCGACGGTCTGCGCCGCCGGTTCGGCGACGTGCTGAACCCCGTGCCCGCGGCCGCCGGGCTGCACCTGGGCGCCACGGCGGACCGTGATCTGCACGCGGTGGCCCGTTCCGCGCGGGCGGCCGGCGTGCGGCTGATGTCCCTCGGTGACTTCTCCGTGACCCGGCCCTGCCACGGTCTGCTGTTCGGCTACGGTGCCATCGCGGCCGAGCGGATCGAGCCGGGCCTGCGGCGGTTGCGGCGGGTGTTCGACGAGGGAGACCGATGACCGACGACGTGATGGTGGCGATCGACGCGGGCCTGCGCAAGCACATCGCGGGCGACCGCGCGGGTGCGCGCGAGACGTTCCTCGCGCTGTGGCAGGAGATCGGCGAGGACGGCGATCCGCTGCACCGCTGCGCGCTGGCCCACCACCTGGCCGACGTCTGCGACGAGCCGGCCGACGAGCTCGCCTGGGACCTACGGGCGCTGGCCGCCGCCGACTCGCTGACCGACGAACGCGCGCAGCAGTACCACTCGACGCTCGCCGTGCGCGGGTTCTACCCGTCGCTGCACCTCAACCTGGCCGAGGACCACCGCAAACTGGGGGATGTCGAAGCCGCCCGGCACCACCTCGCAGCGGCACGGGAAAAGCTCGACGCACTCGGCGACGACGACTACGCCGCAGGCATCCGCGCCGCGCTGGCGGGCCTGGCAGAACGGCTGGCGTGAGCGCTCCATACCACGGGTGAACGCGGCTCGCCGGACTTTCGCACTCGGCACCCTGCCCCTAACCTGGTGTGACCCAACTCGACGAGGAGAGGGGAACACCATGCGGATCGCGGATCTGCTCCGGACCAAAGGCGCCGCTGTCGCCACGGTGGCTCCGGGGACCACGGTGACCGAACTGCTCGCCGGGCTCGCTCGCCACAACGTCGGTGCCATGGTGGTGGTGACACCAGAAGGCGGCATCGCGGGGATCGTGTCCGAACGCGACGTGGTGCGCCGGCTCAACGAGCACGGCCCCACGGTCCTCGACGGCCCCGTCGCGGACATCATGACGAAGCTGGTGGCCAGCGCCGGCCCCGAGGACTCGGTCGACGCGCTGAGCGTGCTGATGACCGAGCGCAGGATCCGGCACGTGCCCGTGCTCGACGACGGCCGGCTCGCCGGCATCGTGAGCATCGGTGACGTGGTGAAGTCGCGGATCGAGATGCTCGAGAAGAGCCAGGAGCAGCTCGAGGCCTACATCTCGCAGGGCTGAGCTTTCCAGGGGCTGAGCTTTCCAGGGGCTGAGCTTTCCCAGAGCTGGGCTTTTGCCGGGCTTTCACTCCCGCCAGCCGCTGAGCTCGACCCCCTTGGCGACGTCCACGCGGTAGGCGAGCGTGATCGTGCCGGTCGCACCGGGCGCGAGCGTGAGCCGCCACGTGAACTCGCCGAGGTCGGTGGTCTCGGCGGGGTCGGGGGTGGCGCGCACGTCCCGCACCGTGATGGCGTCGTCGCGCGAAACGGGCGCCTGGTCGAGCACCGTGACCACGGCTTCGCGCGGGCTGTGGTTGGTCACCGTGGTGCGGTATTCGGCTTCGCGGCGGCGCTGGCCCGACAGCGTGGCCTTGCCCGCCGTGCGCCGGACGAGCTCGCGTTCGACGCGGATGCGGTCGTCGACGCCGAGGGCGAGTTCGAGCTCCTCACCCGGCGCCCACCCGTCCAGCCGGGTGGTGCCCACGAACTCGGTGTCGTGGAAGACCGACGCGCGCCCGGCCCGCAGGGTGTGCTCGCCGGTGTTGACGACGGTCGCGCGCAGGTACGCCTCGGTCGCCCGCACGGGCGCGGTCACGTAACCCAGCTCGGCCGTGAGGTCAAGCTGCGCCAGCGTGGTCCGGTGGCCCTGCGCGCCCGACGGCACGGCGACCGGGCGCGTCGGGCGGTGGGTGACCGCGGTGGTGCCCTGTTCGACCTCGGCGAACGCCGGGGCGACGCGGCTCAGGGACGCGGCTTTCGCTCGCGCTGGACCACCGGGCGCGGGCATGGCCGCGCCGAACGCGGCCATCGGCCGGGCCGGCGGCGCGGGCTGCGCGCGGTCGAGGAACCACGGGTCGAGCTCGGGCACCACGACGGTGCTCGCCGGCCGGGCCGTGGACAGGGCGAGCTCGCACTCGGGCCAGTCCTCGCCGGTGTGCTGGCTGACCAGGCCGTAGGAGGTCACGGTGACGGCCGTGTCGCGCACCCGCACGTCGTAACCCGGCTCCCACGTGGCGCCGGGGACCACATAGGACAGTTCGAGCTCGAGTTCCGCCGTGTCGTCCCGGCGTTCGAGGTCGACGGTGACCGTGGCACTGTCCTGTTCGGACTGAGCACTGTGGCTCGCGATCTTCCGTTCCAGTGCTTCGAAATCCGCACGCATCAGTTCGAGGCGTTCGGTGAGCGCCCGGCGGGTGCGCAGCGCGGCGGCGAGCTGGCCGCCGAGCGCCTCGGTGACCTCCTCGACGCGCGAGGGGCCGGCGACACCCGACGCGAGCGCCTTCGCGAAGCTCGCCCCGCTGCGTTTCGCGACCCCGCTCAGCAACTCGACCTTCGCTGCTTCGGCTGCTTCGTCGTCGGCGACGGCGTCGATCGCGGCCTGGTCCATACGGCGCTGCTCGACGAGGGCGGCGAGCGCGGGGTCGGCCGGGCCGGCGTGCTGGTCGTAACCGACGTCGACGCCGGTGATCAGCGCGGCGCCGGTTCCCGTGACGCGCACCGATTCCGCGTCGAGCGCCAGCGGCAGGCCGCCGATGCGCACGCGGTTGCCTTCGGCCGGGTCCACGCGGCCGCGGCGCGTGATCCGCGCGTGCTGCGGGTAGACGGTGACGGCGACGATCGGAGCATCCATGCCCCCGACGTTAGTCGGTTGACGGCGGCCGCGGTTGCCGGAAGTGTCGAGGGTGCTCGCCCGCTTCGTCCGGCTTGGGGGTTCTGGTGGGAGCTGCTCGGATCGCCGCTGTGCTGGCTGCTGTGCTCGTGCTTCCGCTGGGAACCGGTGTGGCGCAGGCGGACCCGCCGCCCACGCCGGTGTTCGCCGACGGGCAGGCGCAGCCGGTGTTCGACCCGGCCGACGTGGTGCGCGAGGACGTCTGGGTCACCGCACCGGTGGACAGCGACCACGACGGCCGCGACGACCTCGTTCACGCACAGGTGGTGCGACCACGCGCGACCGAGGCCGGGATGAAGGTGCCGGTGGTCTACGAGGCCAGCCCGTACTTCGCGGGCGGCAACGACATCGCGAACCACAACGTCGACGTCGAGCTGTCGGTGCCCGACTCCGGGCGGACCGCGGCTGTCGGTGTCGGCGGCCCCCACGCGGCGCCGCCGATCCGCTGGAGCTACCAGGACTACTTCACCGCGCGCGGGTTCGCCGTGGTGTACGGCGAATCGCTGGGCACGGGCCTGTCCACGGGCTGTCCGACCACCGGCGACGTGAACGAGACCATCGGCGCCCGTTCGGTGGTCGACTGGCTGGGCGGTCGCGCGGTGGCTCACGACGAGGCCGGCGCGGCCGTGACGGCGAGCTGGAGCACCGGGCACACGGGCATGATGGGCGTGTCCTACAACGGAACCCTGCCCAACGCCGTGGCGAGTACCGGCGTTGAGGGCCTCGAAACGATCGTGCCGATCGCCGCGATCTCGAACTGGTACGAGTACTACCGCAACGACGGCGCGGTCGTCGCTGCCGGCGGCTTCCAGGGCGAGGACGCGGACGTGCTCGCCGAGTACGTCTACACCCGCGCCGACCGGCAGATCTGCCGCCCGGTGATCGACGCGCTGACCACCGCGCAGGACCGCGTGACCGGGGACTACGGGCCGTTCTGGGACGTGCGCAACTACCGCAACGACGTCGGCAAGGTGCACGCTTCCGTGCTCGCCGTACACGGGCTCAACGACTGGAACGTGAAGACCGACCAGGTCGCCACGTGGTACGAAGCCCTGAAGGCGCACGGGGTCGAGCACAAGATCTGGCTCCACCAGTCGGGCCACGCCGACCCGCTGTCGCTGCGCCGCGACGTGTGGCTCGTGACGCTGAACAAGTGGCTTTCGCATTACCTGTACGGCGTCGACAACGGCATCGAACGCGAGCCGAAGGCCACGATCCAGCGTGAGGACAAGTCCTGGGACGACGAGCCCGACTGGCCCGCGCGTTCGACGTCCGACGTGAAGGTGTACCCGTGGCCGGGTGGCCGTGCGAAGGGCACGCTGTCCGCGGTCGCCGTCCCGGGCCGCCCCACCGTGGAATCATTGGCCGACGACGCCTCGAAAACCGTGCAGCAGCTCGCCGATGCTGCTTCGTCGGGCAACCGGTTGCTGTATGCCACTCCCGCGGTGAAGTCCCCGCTGCGCCTCTCGGGCACCGCGCGCGCCGACCTGCGGCTGTCCTTCGACCGGCCCGCGGCCAACGTCACGGTGGCCTTGCTCGACCGGGGGCCGGACGGCAAGTCCTTCGTGATCACCCGCGGCTGGACGGACCCGCAGAACCGCGTTTCGCCTTCGGTGACCACGCCGGTCCAGCCCGGGGTCTCCTACCGCATCGGTGTTTCGCTGATGCCGAAGGACTACATCCTGGCCGCCGGGCACCGCCTGGAACTCCTCGTGGCCTCCAGCGACCACGACTACACCCTGCGGCCTCGCCCCGGGGCGGGTCTGTCACTGGACCTCACGCGGACGTCGTTGACGCTGCCGGTGACCGGCGGGAAGGCGGCGCTGGGGTTCTGAGCGACCTCCGGGCAGACGTGGTGATCGCGGCCGACTTGTCCACCGACCGCGCCATCGCCACCACCCGGTGAATCGGTCCGGCCCTGCTTGCCGATGCTGGACAATCACGACCATGCGGAGGTCCGGGAGTCTCGTGGTCGCGATCATGGTTGCCGTAGCCGGGTTGTCGGCCTGCTCGTCCGACGAGCCGCCGGCCGACAACCCGTGTGACGCGACCGCCCCGGCGCCGTACGACCGGGACGGCGCGAAGTACACCGGCCCCGGGCCCCACCGCGCTGGACCTCGTCCACGTCCGCTACCGCTACGAGGTCCGCGAGGCCACGACGGCCGTGCTCGTCGGCACCTTCGAGCTCGACAGCGACGGCTCCCACACCCGGATCGACCAGCTGTGCCCCGCGTCGATCCCCGTCGGCACGCCGGGCGACACGGTCGTCCCCGACTCCGTGCCGGACGGGGCTTTCGCGGACGCGCTGCGGCCGTACGTCGAGGCCGTGCGGCCCTAGTCCGCGATCCCCGCCCGATAAGCGAACGCCACCGCCTGCGCCCGGTCGCGCAGGCCGGCCTTCGAGAACAGGTGGTTCACGTGCGTTTTCACGGTGGCTTCGCTGACCACGAGCTCCCGCGCGATCTCCGTGTTGGACAGGCCCGCCGCGATGAGGCGCAGCACCTCGATCTCGCGGGCGGTCAGGCCTTCGACCTCCTGGGCGCGCACGGGAGCGCGGCGCGTGGCGGCGTCCACGAGGCGGCGTTGCAGCTCACCATCCACTGTGGACTGTCCCGCCGCGGCGGAGCGCAGGGCCCGCGCGATGGCGTCGGCGTCGGCGTCCTTCGTGAGGAAGCCGCGGGCGCCGGCGCGCAGGGCGCCGAGCAGCGACTCGTCGTCGGTGTAGGTGGTGAGGACGACGACTTCCGTGGAGGGGTAACGCTCGCGCACGGCCTCCGTCGTGGAGACGCCGTCGCGGCGGGGCATGCGCAGGTCGACCAGCAGCACGTCCGGGTGGTGCTCGGCGACGAGCTCCAGCGCGGCGTCGCCGTCGGCGGCCGCGCCCACCACCTCGACGCCGGGCAGCAGGCCCAGCAGCGTCACGAGGCCCTCGCGCACCACGGCCTGGTCGTCGGCCAGCACCACCCGCAGGTTCACGCCGGCACCGTCAAGTGAATCCGCCATCCGTCCTCTCCCGGCCCGCTGTCCAGCGTTCCCTCGAGCAGCGCGACCCGCTCGGCCATGCCCCGCAAACCGTATCCCGGCGCGGGCGCGTCCGGCGGGCGGCGGCCCTGGTGGTCGAGCACGGTCAGCTCGGCACCGGTCGCCGTGAACGCGAGCGTGACGTCGACCTCCGCACCCGGCGCGTGCTTGCGCGTGTTGGCCAGCGCCTCCTGCACGGCGCGCACGAGCGCCGTGGTCACGCCGGCGTCGAGGTCCCGTGACTCGCCGCGCACGAGGAGATCGGCTCGCGCGCCGGTGTCGAGGCGGTAGGCGGCGAGCAGGTCGGCGACGGCGCGCTCGGCGGGCACCGCGTCCTCCCGCAGCGCCGCGACGGCCTTGCGCGCCTCGGACAGCCCGTCGGACGCGAGCTTCTGCGCGCGTTCGATCTGGGCGACGGCGTCGGGGCTGGCTTCGTCGCGCACGAGCATGAGACGGGCGCCCTGCAGGTTGAGCGCGAGGCCGGCGAGGGAATGGGCGAGGACGTCGTGCACCTCGCGGGCGATCCGCGCGCGTTCGGCCAGCGCGGCGGCCCGCGCGTGCTCCTCGGTGGCGGTCTGCGCCCGGGCCAGCGCGAGCTCCGTCTGCTCCAGCCGTGCCGCGCGGTCCCGCCGGCTCGCGGCGAGCAGGATCATCACGACGAGGATGGCGACCAGCGCGAGCGCGTTGAGCCAGTCGAGCCGGTGCACCACGGACCACGCGGCGATGGCGCCGCCGCTCGCCACCAGCACCACAGCGGAGAGCGCGCGGCCGAACGCGCGCAGCGTGTAGAACGTCGTGCTGAACATCGCGACCGACATCCAGCTGTTCGGCTCGAGCACCCACAGCGCCCCCGACGCCATGACCACCACCGGCATCGCCGCCGGCAGCACCCAGGCGGGCTTCGCGGCCACCGTCAGCGGCAGGAACGGCGCCGACGCCACCAGCGTGACACCGAACAGCACCCACGACCACCACCCCGTGAGGTACGGGATCGAGATGATCAACGGGAACGCCACGAACCCCCACCGCACCCAGTCGGGTGCGCCGTGCGGCCGGCGGTTCGTCGTCGTCATGATCCTCCCTGGTGCTCGTAGGGAGAATGTACGGCGGTTCCGGGGCGACGGGGCTCCGCCCGGCCGTCGCCGGGACTCGTTGTTCGAGGTCCCGACACCTGCTGCTACCAGGTGGTTCGCCCGGCATGTACGCAAAATGTACCCCGCGTCGCTTTCCTGGTGCCCGTCATCAACGCCCCAACAGGGAGGTACGCACCATGTCCAGGTTGCGACGGCTCGCCGTGTTCGCCGCTGCCGCGGTGTTGCCCGCGCTCGGTCTCACGTTCGCCGCTCAGGCACCCGCGTCCGCCGCGCCGAACTTCCAGGTGCCGTTCAAGTGCGGGGTCACCGTGACGGCCGCGACGTTCAGCGGGCACAACCCCGCCAACTCCGTCGACTTCCAGAAGTCCGGGATCACCGGCATGCCGGTGGTCGCGTCGGTGGCCGGCACGGTCACGCGCGTCGAGAACGAGGGCAGCACCAGCTACGGCCGCTGGATCGAGCTCGACCACGGGGGCGGCTGGCGGACCCGCTACGCGCACCTGTCCGTGCAGGAGGTGTCAGTGGGGCAGAAGGTGACCCAGGGCGCGGAGATCGGCAAGGCCGGCGCCACCGGCGGCGTGACGGGACCGCATCTGCACTTCGAGGAGAACCTGAACGGCGTGACGCAGAAGGCCGTCCTCAACGGCGTCGCGGCCGTCTACTACGGCAAGAAGGACTTCACCAGCAAGAACAACTGCGGCGGCAACCCCTACTCGGCCACGGAGGTGTGCGGGTCCGGGTTCTCGGTGATCGACCAGCAGGCGCTGGGCACCTCGGGTAGCACGTACCTGCTGTACAACGCCTCGACGAAGGCCAACTGCGTGACCACGTTGAAGTCCGTGTCGCTGGGCACCGCCAGTGCGACGTCGGCCTTCCTGGAGGTGCAGGGACAGGCGCGGGTGACGGACTCCGGCAACTTCACCTACTACGCGGGTCCGGTGAAGAAGACTGCGGGCGCGACCTGCGTGAAGTGGGGAGGTTCGGTGGGTTCGGCCACTTACACGAGCGGGTTCGAGCACTGCGGTTGACGGGGTGTTGAGCGCGTGCCGAGCGGGCTTGAGCGGGTGTTGATCGCCTAGCACACGACACCGACACAAACCCGGTCCGGCCACCGCGGCCGGGCCGGGTTTTCCACAACCCGGCCACTTGTCCACAGATTCCCGCACCGCCTCCCACCCGGCCGTTTCCCGCCGCACAGTGGACCCCGTGACCACCTCGACCCCACCCGGCACGGCCCGGACCCTCCTCACCGACCCGGCGCAGCTCATCGCGGCGCTCCCGTACCTCCTCGGCTTCACCCCGGCCGATTCCGTCGTGCTGCTCGGGCACCGCCCGCCCGGCACTAAGATCGGCCTGCTCCTGCGCGCGGACTTGCCACCCCGGGATCTCCTTGCCTACCAGGCGGATGCCCTCGTGCCGCGCTTCCGCGTGGACGACCACACCGGCGTCACGATGGTCATCGTCGGCGGCCGCGACGGATCGGGTGGCGATCCGCCGCACGCCGCGTTCGCCGCGGAAGTCGCGCGGGCGCTCAAGGAGTACGGCCTGCCCCTGATGCATCCACTGTGGACACCGGAGATCACCGCCGGGGCACCGTGGGCGTGCTACCGCGAACCCACGTGCGGCGGCCGCCTGCCCGACCCGCGTGACACCGTGATGGCCGCGACGATGACCCAGGCCGGCTTCATCACCTTCCCCAGCCGCGACGACGTCCTCGCGCTCCTGCGCCCCCGCTCGGCTTCGGTCCGGGCCCGTCGCCGCGCGTTGCTCGCCCGCGCTGATTCGTCCGCGGAACCCGACCTCCTGGCCGCGGCCGCCGACGTGCGCGCTGCCTTCTTCCGCCACCGCCGGGGCGAGGGTCCACCCACCGACGACCAGGCCGTCCGCCTCGCCCGCGCCCTGGCCCTCCCGAAAATCCGCGACGCCTGCCTCGCCACCGCGGTGCCACCCGACTCGCCGGTCGCCGTCGTCGCGTTGGGCCTGTGGCTGGAACTCGTGCGTGAACTCCCGGCGCCCCACCGCGCGCATGCCGCCGCCATCGCCGGCTACGCCGCGCTGATGCGCAACGAGGGCGCCCTCGCCGGCATGGCCCTCGCCAACGCCCTCGAAGCAGACCCCGAGCACACCCTGGCCCAGCTGCTGCGCGCGGTCTGGAACCTCGGCACCGACCCGACGAAACTCCGTGGCCTGGCCTCGGTTCCGGATGCCGTCGATCTGGGCCTGTCCGTCCCGGAACTCGGTCAGGAGGACCGCGGCCCGGAAACGTGAGCCTCGGTGCGCGGCCTCACCGCTTCAACCTCGGTGGACAGGCACGGCCGTCGGGTGGCGGAGCGTGTCTGGCCTTTCCGGGCGGATTGTGCGCCGCTGCGCGGAGAGCGCGGGCATTGCCTCGGGCTCGACGTGGCCGTTCAGAGGGGGCGGGGAGGGTAGGCCGCTCTCGGCGCGGTGTCGCCGAGAGCGGTATCCGGCCTCGGCCCTCCGGGGAGCCGGGCCCGCTGGTGGCTGAGGTGGAGGACTGGCGGGCATGGCTTCCCGGCTCGATGTGGCCCGGGCAGCCGAGGGGCGGGGGAGCGTTGGCGGTGTGGCGGGAGGAATGTGTCGGCCGCGGTCGTCGGAGGGGAGTCGTGCCCGGCGGCCGCGGTGATCAGAAGACTGGGGCATGGCTTCCCGACTCGTCGTGGCCTGTTCAGCCGAGGGCCGGAGAGCATGGCCCGGCCTCGACGGCATGCGGCGGGAGGAACGTGACCGGTCGCAGCTGTCCACGAGCGTTGCGCCTCTTTGGCCGCTGCGGTCAATTGCCGCTGCAGACGGAGCTTCCCGCCCGGGAACGGCCCTCCCATCGCCGGGCCCGACCACCGAAAACGTTGCCACAAAAACAAAATCCGGCGGGCCCAGAACCTGGACCCGCCGGAGGAAAGGAGACGACTCAGCCGCGGCGTGACTGCGTGAACTGCCACGCGTCCGACACGATGCCGGCGAGGTCGGTGCGCTCGGGCTTCCAGCCGAGTTCCCGGCCGGCCTTCTCGCTCGACGCCACGAGGACCGACGGGTCGCCGGCGCGGCGCGGGGCGACCTGCGCGGGGATCGGGTGGCCCGTCACGCGGCGGCAGGCCTCCACAACCTCCAGCACGGAGAACCCGGTGCCGCTGCCGAGGTTGTAGATGCGGTGCTCGCCGGGGGTCGCGTGGCGGAGGGCGAGCTGGTGGGCGTCGGCGAGGTCGACGACGTGGATGTAGTCGCGCACGGCGGTGTGGTCGGGCGTGGGGTAGTCGTCGCCGTAGATGGAGATGTGGGTGCGGTCGCCGGTGGCGACCTGGAGCACGAGGGGGATGAGGTGGGTTTCGGTGGTGTGGCGCTCGCCGAAGGCGTGGTAGGCGCCGGCGACGTTGAAGTAGCGCAGGCTCACCGCGGCGATGCCGTGGGCGCGGGCGAAGCTCGTGATGGCGTGGTCGATCGCGAGCTTGGACGCGCCGTAGGTGTTGGTCGGCTGCGTCGGCGCGGTCTCCGGGATCGGCGACGAGTCGGGCTCGCCGTAGGTGGCCGCGGTGGAGGAGAACACCAGGCGCGGCGTGCCGTGGGCCTTCATGGCCTCCAGCAGGCGCAGGGAGGTGACGACGTTGCCTTCCCAGTACTTCGCCGGGTCCGTCATCGACTCGCCGACGAGCGACTTCGCGGCGAAGTGCAGCACGCCGTCGAAGCCTTCGCCGAGGATGTCGGCGGCGACGGCGGCGGCGTCGCCCTCGATGAAGCGGGCGTCGGGGTGCACGGCGTCGGCGTGGCCGGTGGACAGGTCGTCCACGACCGTGACCTGGTGCCCGGCCTCGATGAGCCGCGCGGCGCACACGCCGCCCACGTAGCCGGCGCCCCCCGTGACGATCAGTTTCATCGGGCTCTGCGGGTCCGTCACGGTGTGGCCTTCCTGTGGTGGGCGGTGACTGTGCGCCACAGTCTCCCCTCACCGCGCCTTCCCCGACCGCCCGGGGGTGACCCGGTGCCCGGACACACCGCTGCCCCCGGGACCGAAGTCGCGGGGGCAGCGGCGAAACCCCAGGGTCAGTCGCGGCCCGCGCCGCGGGAGGGGACCGCGGTGAAGGTGCGGGGGCGGCGGAGGCCGGCGGCCTCGAAAGCCTCTTCGACGGCCGCGCGCACGTGCTCCAGGTCCGCCTCGCGCACCAGCGCGATGGCCGAGCCGCCGAAGCCGCCGCCGGTCATGCGGGCGCCGAGGGCACCGGCGGCGCGGGCCGAGTCGACCGCGAGGTCGAGTTCGGAGGTGGAGATGCGGTAGTCGTCGCGCATGCTGGCGTGGGAGGCGTCCAGGTGCGGGCCGATGTCGGTGAGGCGGCCTTCGCGCAGCAGCGCCACGACGTCGAGCACGCGCTGGTTCTCGGTGACCACGTGGCGCACGAGCGGCGCGAGGTCGGCGGGCAGCTGGGCGAGGGCGGCGTCGAGGCCTTCGAGCGTGACGTCGCGCAGGGCCTTCACACCCAGCAGCTCCGCGGCGCGCTCCGTGCCCCGGCGACGCTCGCCGTAGCCGCCTTCGGCGTGGGAGTGCTTGGTGCGCGTGTCCATGATCAGCACGCGCACGCCGGCTTCGGCCAGTGGGAACGGGACCTGCTCCATCTCGCCCGAGCGGACGTCGAGGAACAGCACGCACGACTCCTGGCAGCACAGCGAGGCCGTCTGGTCGAGCAGGCCGGTGGGGGCGCCCACGAAGTCGTTTTCGGAGCGCTGCACCCAGCGGGCGATCTCCGGGCGGGCGGGGGTGGCGGGCTCGCCGTCGTCGAGTTCGACGCCGGCGAGGCCGAGCAGCGCGAGCGTGACGGCGCACTCGAGGGCGTGGGACGAGGACAGACCCGCGCCGGAGGGGACGTCACCGGCGATGACCAGGTCGGCGCCCGCGGAGTGGCCGTGGTCGCGCAGCACCCAGGCGACGCCCGCGGGGTAGGCGGCCCAACCCTCGACCGAGCCCGGTGCGAGGGACGCGATGTCGAGGAGGCCGGAGTACTGCAGCTGGCCGTCGTCGCCGAGGGTGGCGACGTTCAGGTTGCCGTCGTCGCGGGGCGAGGCGGCCACGGCGAGCCGGTGGGGCAGTGCGAAGGGCAGCACGAAGCCGTCGTTGTAATCGGTGTGCTCGCCGATCAGGTTCACCCGACCGGGAGCCGACCAGACCCCGGCGGGGGCCCGGCCGTGGATCCGCCGGAACGCGCCGGCGGCGTCCTCGGCGGGGCTCACCTGGCCTGCGCCAGCACGGCGTGCAGTGCCGAGGTGGAGACCTGAGCCGAGGAGTCGCTGCCGGTGACCTCGATGGTCACGGTGCCGCCGTTGGCCTTGCCGACGGTGACGCGGCCGCCCGGCACGATGCCGACGGACTTGAGCTCGGTGAGCAGCGACTCGTCGAGCTGCACGTGCTCGGCGATGCGCCGCACCACGACGTCGCCGCCGCCGGTGCGGGCGAACTCGTCGAGGCGCACGAGGTCGGATTCGGCGGGCGGGGCGGGGTCGCCGTCGCCGAGCTTGTCGAGGCCCGGGATCGGGTTGCCGTACGGCGAGGTCGTCGGGTGGTCGAGCAGCTTCACCAGCTTGCGCTCGACGGCCTCGCTCATCACGTGCTCCCAGCGGCACGCCTCGGTGTGCACGTGCTCCCACTCGAGCCCGATGACGTCGACGAGGAGGCGCTCGGCGAGGCGGTGCTTGCGCATGACGGCGATGGCCAGCTCACGCCCGTGGTCGGTCAGCTGCAGGTGCCGGTCGTCGGCGACGACCACCAGCCCGTCGCGTTCCATGCGCGCCACGGTCTGGCTCACGGTGGGCCCGCTCTGCTGCAGGCGCTCCGCGATCCGCGCCCGCAGCGGGACGACACCCTCTTCTTCGAGCTCATAGATCGTACGCAAGTACATCTCGGTGGTGTCGATGAGATCGTTCACGCTGTCCCCTTCGTCCGCGTAGCTCATCGTAGTCGTTGACCCCGACAGCGACGGCACGCGCCGACATAACAAGCCACCTGAGCTGAAAAGTCCGGCCGAGGTGCGCGCCGGGCACCCGGACCTGCAGGATGGGGCACATGGGACCGTTGATCACCCCCGCCGAGTTCGCCGCCCTGCCCGACGAGCGGCGGCCCGTGGTGCTGGACGTCCGCTGGCGTCTGGCCGGGCCGCCCGCCGCCGAGTCCTACCGCGAGGGTCACGTGCCCGGTGCGGTGTTCGTGGACCTCGACACGGCGCTGGCCGCGCCTCCCGGCGACGGTGGCCGCCACCCGCTGCCCGACCCCGCCGATCTGCAGCGTGAGCTGCGCGAAGCCGGCGTGCGCGCCACCCGGCCGGTGGTCGTGTACGACGACGCCGACGGGTCCGTCGCCGCCCGAGCCTGGTGGCTGCTGCGCTGGGCCGGGCACACCGACGTCGCCGTGCTCGACGGCGGTTACGCAGCGTGGCTCGCCGAAGGCCGGCCCACGACCACCGACGTCCCCACGCCCGAACCCGGCGACTTCGAGGTGCGCCCGGGCGGCATGCCGGTGCTCACGGCCGACGAAGCCGCCGCCCGCGCCCGCGAGGGAGTGCTGCTCGACGCGCGCGCCCACGCCCGCTACACCGGCGAGACCGAGCCGGTCGACCCGCGCGCCGGGCACATCCCCGGTGCGGTCAGCGCGCCCACGGCCGAGCACGTGGGCGCCGACGGCCGCTGGCGCACCCCCGCCGACCTCGCCGCGCGCTTCGCCTCGCTGGGCCTGGCCGCCGGCACCCCGGTCGGCGCGTACTGCGGCTCCGGCGTCACGGCCTCGTCGATCGTGCTCGCCCTGGAGGTGGCGGGGCACCCCGAGCCGGCTGCGCTGTACGCGGGTTCGTGGTCGCACTGGTCCCGCGATCCCGAACGCCCCGCCGCCACCGGTCCCGAGCCCGGCTGACCCGGCTTCACCGTCGCCGCGGCCGCTACCGGCCTGCCCCAGACTGCACCGGGCTGCCGCCCGCTGCGGTGCTTGGCGCCGAGGCGGGCCCGGTCCGGTCGATCTCGCCGCGGCCGCAACCCGCAGGCCGGGCCGCAGCCCTGCCGGCTGGAGTCGCGACTCCGCCGGCCGGAACCGCAACCCGCCGCCGGCGAATGCCGCCCGCGGCGGCGGGCGAACCCACCGGACCGGCCGAGACCACAGCCCTCGAGCCGCGCTCGAGCCGCGCTCGGACGCGGCTCGACGGCGTCCCGGCCAGTACAGTGCGAGGCATGTCCTCGCCTGCCGTCGTCTGGGATGCCGCGCTGCTGGGGTACGACCTGGGTGGGGAGCATCCGTTCAACCCGGTCCGGCTGGAGCTCACGGTGCGCCTCGCCACGGAGCTGGGTGTGCTCGACGGCGTCGAACTGCTCGTGCCCACCGCGGCGGGCGACGAAGAGCTGCTGCGGATCCACGCGCCCGAGTACCTGGCGGCCGTGCGGGAAGCGCCGCTGGTCGGGTGGGACGTGGGGCACGGGCTGGGCACGTCGGACAACCCGGTGTTCAGCGGGATGCACGAAGCGTCGGCGCTGGTGGTGGGCAGCACGCTGCTCGCGGCGCGCAAGATCGCCGACGGCGAGGTCACCCGCGCCGTCAACATCGCCGGCGGGCTGCACCACGCGATGCGCGACCACGCGTCCGGCTTCTGCGTGTACAACGACTGCGCCATCGCCATCGACTGGCTGCTCGACCACGGCTTCGACCGCATCGCCTACCTCGACACCGACGTGCACCACGGCGACGGCGTCCAGACCGCCTTCTACGACGACCCGCGCGTGCTCACCGTCTCGCTGCACCAGCACCCCTTCACGCTCTGGCCCGGCACCGGTTACTCCGCCGAGATCGGCCGGGGCAAGGCCGAAGGAACGTCGGTGAACATCCCGCTGCCGCCGCACACGCGGGATCCCGGGTGGCTGCGGGCGTTCAACGCGGTGGTGCCCTCGCTGCTGGCGGAGTTCGAGCCGCAGATCCTCGTGACGCAGTGCGGCGTCGACTCGCACGAGGAAGACCCGCTGGCCGACCTGTCGCTCTCGGTCGACGGGCACCGCACGATCTACTCGACCATGCGGGAGCTCGCCGAGACCCACACCGGCGGGCGCTGGCTCGCCGTCGGCGGCGGCGGGTACCAGCTGATCCGCGTGGTGCCGCGCTCGTGGACACACCTGATCGCCACGGTGCTCGACCGCGACGTCGCGCCGGACACGCCGCTGCCGGCCGGCTGGGTCTCCGCGATCGCCAAGGCCGCGCCGACCGCCGAGATCCCGCGCGCGATGACCGACGACAGGGACACGACGTTCAAGCCGTGGGGCGACGCCGCCGACGACCCCGTCGACATCGCCATCCGCGACACCCGCCGCGCGGTCTTCCCGCTGCACGGCCTCGACCCGGACGACCCGAGGGACTGAGCGCCATGGCCGACGACACCGACGAGGGAAAGGGCCTGCGCGACCCGTACGACTACCCCCGCGACTGGGAGGCCGACGTCGTCCTGTCCGACGGCGGCACGGTGCACCTGCGCCCGGTCGTGCCGAGCGACGCCGACGGGCTCGTGGCCTTCCACAGCCGGCTTTCCGAGCGCACGCGCTACCTGCGTTACTTCGGCGCCTACCCCCGGATCCCACCGCGGGACCTGCAGCGGTTCTCCACTG
This sequence comes from Amycolatopsis sp. NPDC004368, assembly GCF_053602515.1. Lineage (NCBI taxonomy): Bacteria > Bacillati > Actinomycetota > Actinomycetes > Pseudonocardiales > Pseudonocardiaceae > Amycolatopsis > Amycolatopsis sp. NPDC004368. The sequence goes on from NZ_JBSGDT010000006.1 coordinate 237,890, forward strand.
TGGACCACCACGACCGCGTGGCGTTCGTGGCACTCCTCGGCGACGACATCGTGGCCGTCGGGCGCTACGAACGGCTCGACGGCGGGCCCTCGGCCGAGGTCGCGTTCGTGGTCGACGACAAGCACCAGGGCCGCGGGCTCGGCTCGATCCTGCTGGAACACCTGGCCGCCGCCGCGTCGGAGAGCGGGCTGCGGCGGTTCGTCGCCGAGGTGCTCGCGGAGAACGCGCCCATGGTGCGCGTGTTCCGCGATGCCGGGTACCAGGTAAGCCGTGCCATCGAGGAAGGCGTGCTGCACCTCGAGTTCGGCATCGACCCGACGGAGGAGTCGCTGGCCGTCGCGCGCTCGCGCGAGCAGGCGGCCGAGGCGCGCAGCGTGCACAACCTGCTGCACCCGCGCTCGGTCGCGGTGATCGGCGCGTCGGCCGACCACGGCAAGGTCGGCCACGTCGCCTTCCGCAACCTGCTCACCGCCGACTTCACCGGCACCGTCTTCCCGGTCAACCCCGAGCACCGCTCGGTGCGCGGCGTGCGTGCGTACGCGTCGGTGCTCGACATCCCGGACCCCGTGGACCTCGCGCTGGTTGCGGTGCCCGCCGAGCTGGTCGAGTCCGTGCTCGACGCGTGCCTGGCCAAGGGCGTGAAGACACTGGTGATCGTTTCCGGCGGCTTCGCCGAGTCCGGCCCGCTCGGCCTGCACGCCGAGCTGCGGCTCGTGGGCGAGGCCCGCGCCCACGGCATGCGCGTGGTGGGCCCGAACGCCCTCGGCGTGCTCAACACCGCGCCCGGCGTCCGCCTCAACGCCACGCTCGCGCCGCAGCTGCCGCGCCGAGGCCACACCGGGTTCTTCTGCCAGTCGGGTGCGCTGGGCACGGCGATCCTGGCCGACGCCGGGTCGCGCGGCCTCGGCCTGTCCACGTTCGTCTCGGCCGGCAACCGCGCCGACGTCTCGGGCAACGATCTGTTGCAGTACTGGGAAACCGACCCCGAGACCGACCTCGTGCTGCTGTACCTCGAGTCCTTCGGCAACCCGCGCAAGTTCGCCCGGCTCGCCCGGCGGCTGGCGCGCAGCAAGCCGATCGTCGCGGTGAAATCGGGCCGCCACGCCGTGCGCCCGCAGCTGGCCGCCACGTCGGCGGAGGTCGACGAAGCGAGCGTGCAGGCGCTGTTCGAGCAGGCCGGGGTCGTGCGCGTGGAGTCGCTCGCGCAGCTCTTCGACACGGCGCTGGTGTTCGCGCACCAGCCGCTGCCCGCCGGGCCGCGGATCGCGATCGTCGGCAACTCCAGCGCGATCGGGCTGCTGGCCGCCGACACCGCGCGGGCGCAGGGGCTGCACCTCGCCTTCGACCCGGTCGACATCGGTCCGCAGGCCGGGCCCGACGAGTTCGCGGCCGCCGTGCGCGAAGCCCTCGACTCCGCCGAGACCGACGCGCTCATCGCCGTGTTCGCGCCGCCGATCACCATCCCCGGCACCGCGTACGCGCGGGCGCTGAAGGAAGCCGTGCTGGAGCACGAGCGCACGAAACCGGTCGTCTCCACCTTCCTCGCGGCCGAGGGCGTGCCCGATGAGCTGGCCGTGCTCAGCGAAGACGGGGTGCCGACGCGGGGTTCGATCCCGTCGTACCCGAGCCCGGAACGCGCGGTCACCGCGTTGTCCCGCGTGGTGCGGTATTCGGCGTGGCGCCAGCGTCCCCAAGGGACACTCGTGCGCCCCGCCGGGCTGCACGTGGAGCAGGCGCAGTCGATCGTGCGCGAGCTGCTCGCCGAGACCGCCGGCCAGTCGACGATGCTCTCGGACGACGAGGTGGTGCGGCTGCTCGCCTGCTACGGCGTGGACGTCGTGCCGTTCCGGGTGGTGTCCGATGTGGACGCCGCCGTCGCCGCCGCGGCGGAGCTCGGCTACCCGGTCACCCTCAAGGCGGTGGACGAGCGGCTGCGCGGCCGTCCCGATCTCGCGGGCGTGCGCCTGGACCTCACGTCGGAGGACTCCGTGCGCGTGGCCTACCGCGATCTGTGCGAGGTCTCCGGCGACAACGAGCTGTACGTGCAACGCATGGCGGCGAAGGGAATCTCGTGCGTGATCGGGCTGCAGGACGACCCGTCGTTCGGCACGCTCGTGTCCTTCGGGCTCTCCGGTCTGGTCAGCACGCTGCTCGGCGACCGGGCCTACCGTGCGGTGCCGGTGACCGACGTCGACGCCGCGACGCTCATCCGCGAGCCCCGCACGTCACCGCTGCTCACGGGCTACCGCGGCGACGAGCCGGCCGACCTCGCGGCGCTGCAGGACATGGTGCTGCGCGTGGCCGCGCTGGCCGAGGACAACCCCGAGGTGCGCTCGCTGGCGCTCGACCCGATCCTCGCCTCGCCCGACGGCGCCTTCGTGGCCAACGCGCGGATGGTCCTGGGCCCGCCGCCGACCCGGCCGGACACCGGGCCGCGGCGGCTGCGCCCCATCACCCCGACGGAGTGACGAGCGGGTTCACCAGGCCTTGCCGGCTTGCTCCCCGCGGATCCGGTTGACCCGGTTGAAGAAGTTCGTCATCGCGATCTCCAGCGTGAGCGCGGACAGCTGCTCCTCGGTGAAGAACTCGCCGGCGGCCTCGCGGATCTCGGGGGTGACGCCGGCCGCGCCGTCCTGCAGCCGGGTCGCGGCCTCCGTGAGGGCGAGGGCCGCGCGTTCCGCGTCGGTGAAGAAGGGCGTGTCGCGCCAAGCGGCCACGTTGTGCAGCCGCTCGTCGGTCTCCCCGGGCTTCTTCGCCGCCGCCACCCCGGCGTGCACGCAGGGGCTGCAGCCGTTGATCTGGCTCGCGCGCAGGTGCACGAGCCCGAGCAGGCGCGGGTCGACGCCGCCGGCGTGGATCGTGCGGGTCAGGAGCCCGATCGCCGTCATCACGTCGCTGTTCGCGGTGGTTGTCATGGTCGTGCTCGTTCGGTGGTTACCTCGCCCCGGTCGGGCCCGTCATCGCCCGTGACGGAGCACTGACGAGGAAGGTAACGACCATGACCGACCCGATCGCGGAGCGTTCGAAGCCCAGCGCGAACGGCTGCGTGCCGTGGCCTACCGCGTGCTCGGGTCGCACGCCGACGCCGAGGACGTGGTGCAGGACGCCTGGCTGCGGCTGTCCCGCCAGGAGCAGGCCATCGACAACCTCGGCGGCCGGCTCACCACCGTGGTCGGCCGCCTCAGCCTCGACGTGCTGCGCGCCCGGCAGACCCGGCCGCGGCCCGACGACCGGTTGCCGGACGGGGTGGTGCTCCTCGACGGACCTGAGGACGACGTCGCGCTGGCCGATTCGGTCGGGCTCGCGCTGCTGGTGGTGCTCGACGCGCTCGGGCCGGGGGAGCGCCTGGCGTTCGTGCTGCACGACCTGTTCGCGGTGCCGTTCGAGGAGATCGGCCGGATCCTCGGCAAGTCCACGGCCGCGGCGAAGATGCTCGCCAGCCGTGCCTGGCGGAAGGTGCGGGAGACCGAGCGGCTCGCTCGGGACCGTGAACGCGAGCAGCGGGACGTGGTCCGGGCCTTCCTGGCGGCGGCTCGCGACGGTGACTTCACGCGGTTGCTGCAGGTCCTCGACCCCGACGTGCGGCTGACGGCCGAAACCCCGGACGGGGTTGTCGTGGTGCTCGGCGCCACCAAGGTCGCGAGCGGCGCGCGGCTGTCCGGCGGCCTGGCCGCCACGGGCCGCGACGTGCTCGTGGCCGGGCGCCCCGGCGTCGTGTCCCTCGACGAGCGCGGCACGGTGGTCGCGCTGCTCGCGTTCACGATCGCCGGCGGGCGGATCACCGAGCTCACCGTGGTGACCGATCCGGCGAAGCTCAGCCCGCGAGCAGCCCGCCCGGAGTGAACAGCCGAACTCCAGGCGTTCGGGAGCCGCGAAGTCGCGGGGCGGCACCCCGCTGTTCGCGTCACGCGTCGAAGCTGTGATCCAGATGACTGAGAGCAAGCAGTGAACACCGCTAACGGAAACCCGGTGGGAGGTATGGACAAGACTCGGGGGTGACTACTGGGAGGTGTGGTGAGCGAGAGCGGCTCGATCACCCTCCCGGGCACCGCGGCGCTGACCCAGGTCGGCCGGCTCGCCACGCTGTCCTGGGAGGTGCTGCGGGCGATCTTCCGGCGTCCGTTCCAGTTCCGTGAGTGGATCCAGCAGTGCTGGTTCTTCGCGAGTGTCACGATCCTGCCGACGGCGCTGGTCGCCATCCCGTTCGGGGCCGTGATCGCGCTGCAGCTGGGCTCGTTGACCACGCAGATCGGCGCGCAGTCGTTCACGGGTGCCGCGAGCGCGCTCGCCATCGTGCAGCAGGCGGCCCCGCTGATCACGGCGCTGCTCGTGGCCGGCGCGGGCGGCAGCGCGGTCTGCGCGGACATCGGCGCCCGCAAGATCCGCGAAGAGATCGACGCGATGGAAGTGCTCGGCGTCAACCCGATCCAGCGCATCGTGGTGCCGCGCGTGCTGGCCGCGATCGTGGTGTCGGTGCTGCTCAACGGGTTGGTCAGCGTGGTCGGGGTGCTCGGCGGCTACTTCTTCAACGTGGTGCTGCAGGGCGGCACACCGGGGGCGTACCTGGCGAGCTTCAACGCCCTGGCCCAGGTGCCGGACCTGTGGATCAGCGAGATCAAGGCGTTCCTCTACGGCTTCGTGGCCGGTGTGGTCGCGGCCTTCCGCGGCCTCAACCCCGCGGGCGGGCCGAAGGGCGTGGGCGATGCGGTGAACCAGGCCGTGGTGATCACGTTCCTGCTGCTGTTCCTCATCAACGTCGTGCTCACCGCGATCTACCTCAAGATCGTGCCACCGAAGGCGCTGTGACGTGACGGCCGAACCGATCGACGCCCCCGCGCTGTCCGACCGCACGCTCGAGATCATCGCGCGCCCGGGCGCGAGCCTGGAAGGGCTGGGGCGCCAGCTGTCGTTCTACGGCCGCGCGCTCGCGTGGTCGCCGTGCACGATCCGCCGCTACGGCCGCGAGACCCGGCGCCTGCTCACCGAAGTCTGCTTCGGCACGGGTGGGCTCGCCGTGATCGGCGGGACGCTCGGCGTGATGATCGGCATGACGCTCTTCACCGGGCTCATCGTGGGCCTGCAGGGCTACTCGGCGCTCAACCAGCTCGGCACCGCCGCGCTCACCGGCTTCATCTCCGCCTACTTCAACACGCGCGAGGTCGCGCCGCTCTCGGCCGGGCTGGCGCTGTCGGCCACGGTCGGCTGCGGCTTCACCGCGCAGCTGGGTGCGATGCGGATCTCGGAGGAGATCGACGCGCTCGAGGTGATGGCCGTGCCGAGCATGCCCTACCTCGTGACCACGCGGGTGATCGCGGGGGTGACCGCGGTGATCCCGCTGTACGCGATCGGTCTGCTGTCGTCCTACCTCGCGTCGCGGCAGATCACGATCTGGCTCTACGGCCAGTCGGCCGGCACCTACGACCACTACTTCACGCTGTTCCTGCCGCCTGAAGACGTGTTGTGGTCCTTCGCGAAGGTGATCGTGTTCAGCGTGATCGTGATCCTGTCGCATTGTTACTACGGTTACACGGCCGACGGCGGCCCGGCGGGCGTCGGCGTGGCGGTGGGCCGCGCGGTGCGCACTTCGATCGTGCTGATCTCGGTGCTCGACTTCTTCCTGAGCCTGGCCATCTGGGGCGCCAACACCACCGTGCGGATCTCCGGATGAGCGCGCGGCGCGAAACGTTGAAGCGGCTCCGGTACCAGGTGCTGGGGTTGATTTTCCTCGTCGTCGCCGCGCTGTTCTTCACGACCACGATCGCGATCTACAAGAAGGTCTTCACGCCCGTCACGCTGGTGAAGCTCGAAACCGACCACGTCGGCAGCCAGCTGCGCACCGGCGGCGACGTGAAGGTGCGCGGCCTGCTCGTGGGCGAGATCCGTTCGGTGACCGCGAAAGGCGACCACGCGGAGCTCGAACTCGCGCTGCAGCCGGACAAGATCGACGAGATCCCGGCGAACGTCTCGGCGCGCCTGCTGCCCAAGACGCTCTTCGGCGAGCGCTACGTCGCCTTGCAGCTGCCGGAAAAGCCCGCCGCGCACATCGAAGCCGGCGACGTGATCCCGCAGGACCGCAGCAGCACCGCGATCGAGCTGGAACAGGTGCTCGACGACGTGCTGCCGCTGCTGCAGGCGGTGCAGCCGGAGAAGCTCGCCAGCACGCTGAGCGCGGTGTCGACCGCGCTCGACGGCCGCGGCAAGCAGCTCGGCGAGACGCTGGTGAACGTCTCGGACTACCTGGGCGAGCTCAACCCGTCGTTGCCCGACCTGAAGGCCGACATCACCGGCCTGGCCAATGTGTCGGCCACGTACAACCAGGCCGCACCCGACCTGCTCGACGCACTGGCCGACCTCACCACGACCAGCGAGACCATCGTGGAGAAACGCCAGGGACTGTCCGATGTGTACTCCTCGGTGTCGGCCGCGTCGGCAGACCTCACGAGTTTCCTCGACGTGAACAAGGACAACCTGATCCGGCTCACCACGGCCGTGCAGCCGACGCTCGACGTGCTCGCGAAGTACGCGCCCGAGTACCCCTGCCTGCTCAAGCAGCTCGCCGCTTCGGTACCGGAGGCCGAGCTGGCGTTCGGCAAGGGCACGGCCCACCCCGAGGTGAGCCGCGTGACGATCGAGTTCAGCGCCGGCCGCGGCAAGTACCTGCCGGGCGTCGACGAGCCGAAGTACGACGACAAACGCGGCCCCCGCTGTTACCCGCAGGTGCCGAAACCCGGCTACTGGCCGCAGTACCCGCCCGACGGCGCGGTGAAGGACGGCTCGACCAAACCGCCGCCGCCGCACAGCCCGGCCGAATCGCTGCCGGGTGAGATCACGTCGGGGGCCGTCACAGCGAACACGGTCGCGGGCAACGGCGGTCGTCCGGGTGGCGGCGGCGAATCGGGCGGCGCGCCGTCGGTGTTCGGCTCGACCGACGAGCAGGAGCTGATCGACCTGCTGGCCTCGTCGGCGATGAACACGACGCCGGACCAGGTGCCGAGCTGGGCGGGCCTGCTCGTCGGGCCCCTGTACCGCGGGGCGGAGGTGGAGCTCAAGTGAGGTCGTTCGTTCCCGCGCTGGTGAAGATCCTCGTGTTCGCCGCGGTCACCGTGCTGCTCACCGCAATACTCGCGGCCACCATCGCGAACACGAACTTCGGCACCGCGGCGGGATTCGCGGCGAAGTTCACCGACGCGTCCGGCCTGCAGCCGGGTGACGACGTGCGCATCTCAGGCGTGAAGGTCGGCCAGGTCGACACGATCACGGTCGAGCAGGGCGAACCGAACGGAGCCCCAAACTTCGCCACTGTGAGCTTCGCGGTCGACGCGCAGTACAAGCTGCCCGCGCTCACGACCGCGACGATCAAGTACCGCAACCTCGTCGGACAGCGTTACCTCGCGCTCGGCACCGACGTCACCGGGGGCGGCACGCTCGCCGACGGCGCGACGATCCCGCCCGAGCGCACCAAGCCCGCGTTGAACCTCACGGTGTTGTTCAACGGGTTCAAGCCGCTGTTCCAGGCGCTGGACCCGAAGGAGGTCAACCAGCTCTCGGCCGAGATCCTCCAGGTTTTCCAGGGTGAGGGCGGCACGATCACGAGCCTGCTCGCGCACACCGCGTCGATCACCACCTCGATCGCCGGCAAGGACCAGGTGATCGGGCAGGTCATCGACAACCTGAACCAGGTCCTGACCACGGTAAACTCGCGCGGCCCGCAGCTGGGCGACCTGATCGACCAGACGCAGCGGCTCGTGAGCGGCCTGGCCGAGCAGCGCAAGCCGATCGGCGACGCCGTGGGCGCGCTGGGGGAGCTCACCGACGCGACGTCCGGCCTGCTGGCCGACGCGCGGCCTGCCGTGCGCGGCGACGTGAAGCAGCTCGGCACGTTGTCGGACAACCTCGCGGACTCCGACCAGCTGATCGACCACCTGCTGCAGGTGCTGCCCGGCAACCTGGAGAAGTTCACGCGCACGCTGAGCTACGGCAGCTGGTTCAACTACTACCTCTGTGGGATCGAAGGCACGGTCGGCATTTCGTCGCTCGACGTGACGCTGCCGATCGTCCCTCTGCCCACCACGCAGCGTGCGGCGAGGTGTGGGCCGTGAAGCGCTTGAAGGAACGCAACCAGGCCGCCGTCGGCGGGGTGACGCTCGTGCTCATCCTGCTCGTGACCGCCGTGGCCTACTTCTCCGACAGCATCCCGGTGTTCGGCAACGGCACCACGTACTCGGCCTCCTTCGCCGAGGCCGCCGGGCTCGCGCCGGACAACGAGGTGGAGGTCGCCGGCGTGAAGGTGGGCCAGGTGACGTCGGTGGAGCTGGCGCACAAGCAGGTGCTGGTGAAGTTCCGCGTGAAGGGCGTGCGCGTGGGCGACGCGTCGACCGCGTCGATCGAGATCAAGACGCTGCTGGGGGAGAAGTACCTCGCGCTCGACCCGAAGGGTGCCGGCACGCAGAGCCCGCACGACCCGATCCCGGTGGCCCGCACCCGTACGCCGTTCCAGCTGCAGGACGCGTTCGACCAGCTGTCGACGACTGTCGGCGACATCGACACGAAACAGCTCGCGGACAGCTTCACCGCGTTGTCCGACTCCCTGAAGGACAGCCCGCAGTACCTGAAGGACACGCTCTCGGGCCTGTCCGCGCTGTCGAAAACGGTGTCCTCGCGCGACGACGACCTGCACACCCTGCTGGCCGACACGAGTGCCGTCTCGAAGACGCTCTCGGACCGCAACACCCAGCTGCAGCAGGTGATCAACGACGGCGACCTGCTGCTGTCCGAGCTGCAGAGCCGTCGTGACCAGATCAGCACGCTGCTCAAGGGCACGCAGCAGATCTCGCAGCAGCTCTCGGGGCTCGTCGCCGACAACCGCGCGCAGCTGAAGCCGACGCTGCAGGCGCTGGGGAAGGTGACGGATGTGTTGCAGCGCAACCAGAGCAACCTCGACCGCGGCCTCGCGCTGATGGCGCCGTTCGCGCGCGTCGGTGCCAACGCGACAGGCAACGGCCGCTGGTTCGAGGGGTACCTGTGCGGGCTGCTGCCGCCCACGATCACCGCGGGTGGGCTGTCGATCAACCCCGAGGGCTGCACCCCACCGATCGCGGCACCGAACCAGGGGGTGGGTGGCCGGTGACCACCGCCGACGTACTTCCTCCCGCGGAGGCGGCATGACCATCGAGACAAAGGCGCAGCGGAGCCTGGTGACCTGGCTGGGTTTCGCGTGTGTGCTCGCGTTGCTGGTCACCGCCGGGGTGTCGCTGGTGCTGCGCGGCGGCAGCGGGACGACGCTGTCGGCGTACTTCGGGAAAACGGTCGGCCTCTACGCCGGTTCTTCGGTTCGCGTGTTGGGAGTTCCCGTCGGTGAGGTCACCGCCGTGACGCCCGAGGGCCAGGCCGTGCGCGTGGACATGCGCGTGAACGACGACGTGCCGGTCCCGGCGAACGTCGGCGCCGTCGTGGTCGCGCCGAGCCTCGTCAGCGACCGGTACGTGCAGCTCACGCCCGCGTACGACACCGGCCCGACGCTCGCGAGCGGCACCGTCCTCGCGCGCGACAAGACGGCCACGCCGGTGGAGCTCGACGACCTCTACGCGAGTCTCGACAAGCTCACCACCGCGCTGGGCCCCCACGGTGCCAACAAAAACGGCGCCCTCTCCGACGTCCTCGACACGGCCGCCGCGAACCTCAAGGGCAACGGCACCGACCTCAACTCGACCGTCGGCCGGCTCGCCGACCTCGCGGGCACGCTGGACGACTCCAAGGACGACCTGTTCTCGACCGTGCAGAACCTCGATTCGTTCACCGGCGCGCTCGCTCAGAGCGACAGCCGGCTGAACGAGTTCTACGCCCGCGTCGCCGACGTCAGCGGGTTCCTCGCCGACGATTCGGCCGACGTCGGGGCCGCGTTGAAATCCCTGGCTTCCTCGCTGGGTGAGGTGAAACAGTTCGTGGCGGACAACAAAACCGACCTCGAGTCCAACGTGGACAAGCTGGCGTCGCTCACCGGCGTGCTCGTGGACCAGCGCGCCGCGCTCGCCGAGGTGCTCGACATCGCGCCCACCGGCGCCACGAACTTCATCAACTCCTACGACGCGGCGTCGGGCACCATCGCCGTGCGCGACAACCTCAACGAGATCACCAATCCGCCGATCCTCACCGTCTGCCGCATTCTCGCGGCCGGCACCCCGAAGGGCGTGCCGACCACGTTGTCGGACATCTGCAAGGAGCTCGCGCCGGTGCTCGACGGCACGCTGAAGCTGCCGACCGTGCCCGAGGTGCTCAACTCGCTCCAGAACGGGCAGCTGCCCCCGTTGCCGCTGCCGCTCGTGGACGTGCTGAGCAAGGGCGGTGCGAAGTGAGGCGGCGGCTGGCCGGGGTGCTCGCGGGTGTGCTCGTGCTCGCCGGGTGCAGCGACGGCGGCTTCAACGGCCTGTACTCGACACCGCTGCCGGGCGGTCCCGACCTCGGCGACCACCCGTACCACGTGACGGCGCTGTTCACCGACGTGCTCGACCTCGTGCCGCAGGCGAGCGTGAAAGTCAACGACGTGGCCGTGGGCCGGGTCGACCGGATCACGCTCACCCCCGACACCCGCTCGGCGCTGGTCGCCATGACCGTGAACGGCGAGGTGCAATTGCCGGCCAACGCGCTGGCCGAGCTGCGGCAGTCGAGCCTGCTGGGCGAGAAGTTCGTGGAGTTGAGCACCCCCACCGCGGAAAAGCCCGTCGGCCACCTCGCCGACGGCGCGCAGATCCCGCTCGGGCGCACCAACCGCAACCCCGAGGTCGAGGAAGTCCTCGGCGCGCTTTCGCTGCTGCTCAACGGCGGCGGTCTCGGCCAGCTGCAGGACATCAGCCACGAGCTCAACGACGCGTTGTCCGGCAACGAACCCGAGATGCGCGCGCTGCTGTCCCGAGTGGACGATCTCGCCACGCAGCTCGACGGCCACAAGGGCGAGATCCTGCGGGCGATCGACGGGCTCGACGAGCTCTCGCGCACGCTCGTGGGGCAGCAGCAGAACATCAAGACCGCACTCGACAATCTCGCGCCGGGCCTGAAGATCGTGGCCGACCAGCGCGACCAGCTCGTCGGAATGCTCAATGCCTTGAACAAGCTCTCCGGCGTCGCGGTGGACACGGTGAACCGCAGCCGCGACCAGCTGGTGGCGAACCTCGAGGCACTGCGGCCGACGTTGCAGAAGCTCGGCGAGGCGGGCCAGGACCTGCCCAACGCGTTGCAGATCCTGCTCACCTATCCGTTCCCGGACTACGCGGGCAACACGATCAAGGGCGACTACGCCAACGTCGACGCGACCGTGGACCTGGATCTGGACAAGCTGCTGCAGAACTTCACGTCCTCGTCGCAGCCGCCGGTCCAGCTCCCCGGGCTGACCGCGCAGCAGCCGGGAACGACCACACCGGCGCTGCCCCTGCCACTGCCGACCACGGCGCCGCCGGCGAAGAACCAGCCCGGGCCCGGCGGCCTCCTGGGTGGTCTGCTGGGCGGCCTGCTCGGGGGAGGTGCGGGATGACCTCGCGCAAGACCCGGATCCAGCTCGTCGCCTTCGTCGTGATCGCCGTGGTGTCGGTGGTCTACGCGGGCGGCAAGTACGCGGGCCTCGACCGGCTCTTCGGCGCCCGCGGCTACCAGGTCACGCTGCAGCTGGCCGATTCCGGCGGGATCTTCGTGAACTCCGAGGTCGCCTACCGTGGGGTGACGGTCGGGCGCGTGGGGGCCATGACGCTCACCGGCCACGGCCTCGACGCGCGCCTCGACCTCGACTCGGGCGGCCCGGACATCCCCGACGATCTGCACGCGCAAGTGGCGAACCGCTCGGCGGTGGGGGAGCAGTTCGTGGACCTGCTGCCCGACCGCGAGACGGGCCCGTACCTGCACGACGGCTCGGTGATCACGCAGGACCGCACCACGCTGCCCGCCTCGCCGGACTCGGTGCTGTCGCACCTGGACGACCTCGTGGCGAGCGTGCACCCGGAGTCGCTCAAGACCGTGGTCGACGAAACCTACGACGCGTTCGCCGGTTCCGGGCCGCAGCTGCAGAAGCTGCTCGACAGCACGGGTTCGCTCACCGCCAAGGCCGCGCAGTACATCCCGGACACCCGCGGGCTGCTCGCCAACTCGCGCACGGTGTTCGCCACGCAGGAGCGGCAGGCGCAGAACATCACCGATTTCGCGAGCGGGCTGAAGACGATCGCGGCGCAGCTGAAGTCGTCGGATCCCGACCTGCGCACGGTGATCGACCAGGCGCCGCAGCTGAGCCGCCAGATCAGCGACGTGCTCGCGACCTCGGGCACCGACCTCGGCGTGATCTTCGCCAATTCCCTGACCACGGCCCAGATCACCTCGGCGCGCACCGACGCGATCGAGGAACTGCTGGTGGCCTACCCGGTGATCTCGGCGTTCTCGCCCTCGACCTCACCCGACGGCACCGGGCACCTCGGGGTGGTGTTCAACTTCTTCGATCCGGCGTCGTGCACGAAGGGCTACGAAGGCACGAAACAACGCCCGGCCAATGACACCACCGAGGCGCCGGTGAACATGAACGCCTATTGCGCCGAACCGCCGGGCAGCACCGTGGGCGTACGGGGTGCGCAGAACGCGCCGTACGCGGGCAAGCCGCCGGCGATCCCGGCCGTACCGAAGGAACCGGCGCCCTCGACCACGTCCGACGCGAACCAGCTGCCGGGCCTGCTCGGCCTGCTCACGCCCCCGGCCGGCGGCCTCGGGGCGCTGCTGGGCGGCTCGTGATGAAGGCGCTGGTGGCGTTGCCGGTGCTGGCGGTCCTCGCGGCCGCGTGGTTCGGCTGGTCTTGGTGGTCGGCCGCGCACGACGACGCCCTGGCCCGCGGCCGTGACCGCGACGCCGTGCTGGCCGCGGCGAGCACGGACCTGGTCGCCCTCAACACGATCGACTACCGCAGCGGCGGTGCCGACGTGGACCGCTGGATCGGCGCGACCACCGGCCAGTACGCCGCGAACCTCACCGGCGACCGGCAGCTGCAGCTCGACCGCGCGACGAGCACCAAAACGGTGTCGGCGGCATCGCTGGTGCAGGCGGCCGTGACGGACCTCGACCCGGCCGCCGGCACGGCCCGGGTCATCGCCGTGCTCGACGTGCGCGTGAGCACGGGCGGCGGCGCGCCGGTGCCGAAACAGGCGCGGCTGACCGTGGACTTCGCCCGCGAAGGCGACACGTGGAAGGTCGGCGGCGTGCAGGCGGTGGGCTCGTGAAGCGCTGGGCGCTCGTGGTCACCGTGGTGGCGCTCGCGTGCGCGGTGTGGTTCGCCGTGCAGGCCGCGGCGCTGCGCCCCCGCGACGACGACGCCCTCGTGGACCAGGCCGCCACCGCCCAGGTCCGGGACCAGGTGAGCGCCGGGGTGAAGGCGCTGTTCTCCTACGACTACGGCAACCTCGACCGCACCTCGCGCGCCGCCGCCGCGGTGCTCAGCGGCCCCGCCGTCGGCCAGTACCGGGCGCAGTTCGCCGCGGCGAGCCACCGCGCGAAGGACGGCAAGCTCATCCGCACCACCACCGTCCGCTCGGCCGGCGTCCGCACCCTCCACGGCGACGACGCCACACTGCTGCTCTTCCTGGACCAGCAGACGATCCTGCCCGGCGGCGGTGCGCCGCAGTCCTCCGTGGCGCAGCTGGCGGTGACCGCCCACCGCGTCGACGGGCAGTGGAAGATCACCGGCCTCGACCCGCTCTAGGCGAACGGCCCGGCGAAGACTTCCTGCCCCGGAATGAGTGGCGACCAGTCGACGACTTCGATTTCGATCCAGCCGCGGTCGAGGTGACGGACGATCTTGCTCCCCGTGTCCACGGTCAGGGTGCCGGTCCAGCCCGGGTTGTCGATCTTTTCGACACTGACGACGATCATCTCCGCGCCGGCGACCTCACGAGCATCGACCGGCATCCAGTCGTCGGTGGAGCGGCCGAGAATCGGTGCTTTGACCGGCAGGATGGGGTAGAGAGGGGCACCAAGAGGCTGGTGCCACTGGGGCGCGAACTCGGTTCCCCGTTCCGGGGAATGGTCCATTCGCGCTCGCCGTCGTCGATTCGGGATTCGGTGCGGCTGTCGATCCGCCAACGGGCGGGTAGCGGGTGCCGGGTCATCGCGACAGTGCTGCTGACCTCCGCGCCGGTTCGCTCCCGGGACAACACGATTCCGATGCCTCCGGTCGCCGGAAGTCCAGCATCGCGCCGATGGCCTTGCCCAAGGCTCGCACGGTCATCTCTCCTCGATCCCCCCGACGCACCCCGCTCTAGAGCCTGTTTCAATGGCGTAGCCACTCGTTGATCGCCGCGACGTGCACGGTTGCCTCGTAGCGGACTGCGAGTTTGTCGAACCGTGTGGCGACACCTCGGTTGCGTTTGAGCCGGTTGATTCCGCACTCGACCGCGTGCCGTTGCTTGTAGATGTGTGGGTCGAACGCTGGTGGCCGGCCACCAGCCTGGCCGCGGTTGCGGCGATGCCGGACCTGATCAGCAGGCTGGGGAATCGTGCACGCGATCCGGCGCCGCCGCAGG